>SLFT01000163.1 GCA_007124105.1 Candidatus Hydrogenedentota bacterium
CTGCGTTGGCTGCCCTTTTCGTTTATGCGTTTATCCTAAAAAAGTAGCGGAGGTGGCGCAGGACACCCCGTAAGGTATATACTTTTGAAACTGGTGTAGACGTTGCCCACAGGCCCGGAGCATCTCCGATAGATCCGGCAACTGATATCTGGGGCAACAGGGGCTATGGGACCTGTTGGACATATTACTAACGAGCGTCAACCGGATGCCAGGCAATATATGTCCCATAAGTCCTATGCGTCCTATTTAAGCGAACACGACAACCGCTGCAACACGAATGAAAGGACACTACAAATGATACGCTTACTCTTTTGTTTAACAGCGCTACTGCTCTGCCTTGGCATAACGGCGATGGCGAATGACAATGGCGATGACGACGGTTGGATAGAATTGTTCAACGGCGAGGATTTGACCGGCTGGAAGGTTTGGGGCGATCCGGCGGGGTACAAGGTCGAGGACGGCGTTATCCGCAGCGTTACCGGCTGGGGCAGCGCGTACGGCATGTATTATGCCGAGCAACAATTCGGCGACTTCGTGCTGCAAGTAGACTGGCGCGTTTCTGAAAAAGGCAACAGCGGCGTGTTTATCCGCGTGCCGACTGTCGAGGGGCCGCCCCAGGAAAATCATCCCTGGGTCACGGGCTACGAGGTACAGATATCCTGTGAAGAGCCCCGTCGCGACGATGCCCATTGCACCGGCTCGTTGTACGCGTATCATCCCGTGTCTTCCCGCCCGGCAGAAGAAGCCGAGGTCTGGTACACCTACGAAATAACGTGCAAGGGCCCCCTGATCACCGTCAAAATAGACGACGTTGTTGTAAACGAGTTTGATCAAAGCGCCCAGGAAAACACGCAGGACAAGCCGCTGAAGGGGTATATTGCGCTGCAGGATTCGCACGGCCCCGCGGGAACCTGGATCGAATACAAGAACATTCGCGTCAAAGAGCTGTAAGGGAAGGCATCACAAACCTCGCACGGGCGCCCGCGTTTCCCTGTTCAGGAGGCATCGCGTCAGGACGTTTCTTTGGCAGCGCTCTTGTTGCGTCAAAACTGCCGGAAGTGGGGCTTTTTCTTTATACTGGAGTGGTTCATGTCTTTATCTGAAAAAACCATTGCCGTGCTGATGTTGCACGGCGCGTGTGACATGCGATGCCTGTTTTGCGTGACCGACAACCGGCTTGAAAGCATGACGCCGGAACACTATACAACTACACTGGACATGCTGCGGCAACGTGGCTTCGACAATATCGTGCTCGGCGGCGGCGAACCTTTCACCTGGCCGCACGGCCTTCCGCTGGCCGCGCGTATGGCCAAAGAACGCGGTTTTTACGTGCAGGTCGGCACCAACGGCGTACGCATGCCCAACGAGGCCGCCTATCCGCAGTGGGTGGACCGGTATGTGCTTCCGCTGGACGCCGCCATTCCGGCCGTCCACAACCAGCTGCGTCCCCTGCCCAGCGCCGACTATGGCCACTACGAGCTGATGATGCGGCGGCTGGAGCAGATGCGACGGCATGAACGCTCCGTTACCGTGTCCACGGTCATCTCTCGGGCCAATCTGGACACACTTATCCAGATTGGCGATTATCTGGCCGATTATGTCGCGTGCGGCGCGCGGCTGCACGCCTGGCATTTGTACCGTTTTATCCCCGAGGGCCGCGGCGGCAAACCAAACGCGGGCAGACTCGGCATTTCAGATAGTGAATTTAATGATGCGGTCGCTCATGCCCGGGCTCAGCATTACCCCTTTACCCTGTTCAAGCGTCCGAACATGCGCCATTCCGCCACGGTTGATTTCTTCTGGTATGAAAAGGGGAAATGCTGTGTGGGCAGCGAACGCTGGCGCGATGAGGAACTGGCCGGTTTCCCGCGCCGCATAGCGGAAGCGCATTTGCGCACGGAAGCGTGATTATTGCGGGCGTCGCACATGCCACACCATCTCCTTATGCTCCGGGCCAAGCGGCGCGCCGTCAAAGTCTCCCAGGACAGCCTCAATCTCGAAGCCGGCGCGACACAGCAAGTGTTCCATTTCACGGGGGGTAAACCACGCGCGGGTCATGCGCAATGCCTCCTCGTGTACCTGGTTGCCGTCGGAATCCACTTCACGCAGTGAATGTCGCTCGTGTATCACTTGCCGGAAATCGTCGCGCCACGCCGTGTAGAAATGTTCCAGGACAATATCTTCGCCAGGCACGGGCATACATTCCAACAGCCGTTCGGTGTCCTCCTGAAACGATGCAGGGAAGGCAAACAGGGCGGCCGCGTTCGCCGCCCACACGTTCAGGAACAGGGCGCCGCCCGGCGTCAGGTGTTCATGGATACAAGCCAGACACGCCAATTGTTCTTCCGGGGTCAGGCAATGCATGAACGTGCGATAGGTCATCAAAATCAGCGGGTATTGTTTATGCAACGAAAAATCGCGCATGTCCGCATCAATCAGCGTAAGCGCCCCTGGCGTCTCGCCAATCTGCGCCATCTTCTCGCGGCACAGGGCGAGCATGTTTCCCGAGTTGTCCAACCCGGCAACGTCAACCCCGGACAAGGCTATTGGTATGGCGATGCGTCCCGTGCCGCATCCGATTTCCAACACCGGTCCGCCTCGTTTGATTGCCTGACCCACGTAGAACTCCGCCTCGCCGGGAAGCCCCTTGTGAATCAGATCGTAATATGGCGCCCAAGGGTCAAAATCGGCCATGTCAGCGCTCCTTTGCATCGCGGGTTATCCTGTGTTATACCGGTCTGGTATGACGCCTTCTTAACGCAACATTTTTCATTCCGGTTTTGAGGTTCATTGGCAGACAGTTATCTTGTGTTTTGATAACAATAGCACAGCATCCGCGTCAATCAAAATGTTGTTCCGCAACGAAATTAATAGAATAGCGCTTCTTCCTGATAGAATAACGGGCATAATTTAGAAGTCGTTACTGTTAAGAGAGAAGGGTATAAAAAGCGAGAATGCGCCTGGCCGCCGACATCGCGGCTGGCTTTTATTTATTTGCAACATGAACAACGAGCAGTGAGGAAGAATACTTATGGCCACAGACGCCGATATGGCAACCATTGATGAAGCGCTTATTATGACCGCGCTGGAAACAGCCCGGGAAGACGCCGTCCGGGTGCGCGAGATTCTCGCCAAGGCGCGCGAGCTGAAGGGGTTGAATGCGTCGGACGCCACAGCGTTGATGGCTGTGGAATCGCCCGAACTGCTTGAAGAACTTTTTGACACGGCCCGGCGCGCAAAAGACGAAATCTATGGCCGGCGCATGGTCTTGTTTGCGCCATTGTACGTGTCCAACCTCTGCTCCAACGACTGTGTGTACTGCGCTTTTCGCAAGGGGAACCCCGAGGTGCATCGTCGCGCATTGACACAAGAGGAAGTCGCCCAGGAAACGCGCCTGCTCATTGACCAGGGGCACAAGCGCGTTCTATTGGTGGCCGGCGAAGCCTATCCTAAAGAGGGACTCGACTATATTTTCCAGTGCATAGAAACCATTTACGACGTAAAGACGGAATGGGGCGAAATCCGTCGCATTAACGTAAATATCGCGCCGCTGGAAGTGGACGAATTTCGCGCGCTTAAAGCGTGTCGTATCGGCACCTATCAGCTGTTCCAGGAAACCTATCACCGCGATACGTACGCGAAGGTACACCTGTCAGGCCGTAAACGCGATTTCGACTGGCGGCTCAACGCCATAAGCCGCGCCATGGAAGCGGGCATAGACGATGTGGGCGTGGGCGTATTGTTTGGTTTGTACGACTGGCGCTTCGAGACGCTTGCGCTGATGCAGCATGTGGCGCAGCTGGAAGAGCGTTTCGGCGTGGGCTGCCACACCATCAGCGTGCCCCGCATCGAGCCCGCCGTGGGCGCTGAAGTGTCCGAGCATCCGCCCGTGCCGGTGAGCGACAACGATTTCCGCAAGCTGGTCGCCATTCTACGGCTTACCGTCCCGTATACCGGTATCATCATGTCCACCCGCGAAAACCCGGAAATGCGACGCGAAACGCTGGCGCTGGGCGTGTCGCAAATCTCGGCGGGCAGTCGCACCAACCCCGGCGGATACGGCGAGGAAGATTACGAAATGAGCCAGTTCTCGCTGGGCGACCATCGCTCCGTGGACGAGGTGGTGCGCGACATCACCGAGATGGGCTATATCCCCTCGTTCTGTACCGGCTGCTATCGCATGGGCCGCACGGGACAGGATTTCATGGACCTGGCGAAGCCCGGGTTGATTAAGCATTACTGCGAAGTGAATGCAGTAAGCACCTTTGTTGAGTTTCTCGAGCATTACGCGTCGCCGGAGACCAAGGCTGTTGGCGACAAACTGGTGGAGAAAGTGCTCAACGAAATGACGCCGGCACAACGCAAACGGGCCGAACCGCTCGTTCATGACGTGCGCGGCGGCCAACGCGACGCTTATGTGTGATCAGGCCGTATCGGCCTTTTGTGTGTAACTATTGGATACAACCCCACAACAGATCGGGAGGAACAATGCAAAACAGACATCAGATTCTTGGCGTACACATACAGAACCGCGGCGAGAACGCCGTGCGCGTGCAACAGCTGCTGACGGAGTACGGCTGCTATATCAAGACCCGGCTCGGCCTGCACGAAGTGGATGAAAAGTTCTGTTCCACGGGCGGCGTGTTGCTGCTCGAGATGTTTGGCGACCTGGCGAAATGCGAGACGCTGCGCGACAAGCTCAACGCCATAGACGGCATCGAAGTGAAGGAGATGGTTTTCGAGCACGATTGAACGCCAAACCGCTCCATGTCAACGCCTATTGAACAAAACACGTCACAACCCGCGCAGACGTCCCGTATCGAACAGGACGCGCTGGGTGAACTTGCCGTGCCGCGCGATGCGCTCTACGGCATTCATGCGCTACGCGCCAGGAACAATTTCCCGCTTTCCGGGCGTCCCGTACATCCTGCGTTAATCGCCGCCTATGGCGCGGTAAAGCTGGCCTGCGCAACGACCAACCATTCACTGGACGCGTGGCCTGAAACGCCCGGGAAGATTGAGGCCATATTCCAGGCGTGCCGTCAAATGGAGGCGGGGCTGCTCGATGGTCACATCATCGTGGACGCGCTTCAAGGCGGCGCGGGCACCAGCACGAATATGAACGTGAACGAGGTGATCGCCAATTGCGCCCTTGTGCTGCTGGGCGAAGCGCCCGGGCGCTATGACATTGTATCGCCGCTGGACGACGTCAACCGGCATCAGTCCACCAACGATACGTATCCGACGGCGTTGAAGCTGGCGGCGATCCGGCTGTTGCGGCGTCTGGAAGAACAGCTGGTGGCGTTGCAGGAATCGTTTCAGGAAAAGGAGCAGGCCTTCGCCCATGTGGTCAAGGTGGGACGCACGGAATTGCAGGACGCGGTATTAACCACCCTTGGGCGTTCCATGAGCGCCTACGCTGAGGCCTTCGCCCGCGACCGCTGGCGCGTATACAAATGCGAAGAGCGGTTGCGCGTTATTAACCTGGGCGGCGCGGCCATCGGCACCGGGCTGGGCGCGCCGCGCCGCTACATCTTTCGCGTGACCGACGCGTTGCGGGAACACACCGGCATCGGCTTCGCCCGCGCCGAGAATCTGGTGGACGCCACACAAAACACGGATGTGTTCGCTGAAGTATCCGGTATTCTAAAGGCTTGCGCTGTTTCGCTGTTAAAGGTCAGCGGCGATTTGCGACTTATGGCCTCGGGGCCTGACGCCGGCTTCGCCGAGCTGCGGCTGCCGCCGATGCAGGCTGGCTCATCAAACATGCCGGGCAAAGTGAACCCGGTGATTCCCGAGGCGGTCAGCCAGGCCGCAATGGCCGCAATGGGCAACGACCAGGTTATTGCAATGGCCTGTTCCCAGGGCAACCTCGAGTTGAACCCCTTCATGCCGCTCATAGCCGATTGCCTGTTGCGCAGCTGCGACACGCTGGCAAACGCCTGCCAACTGCTCCGCGAGCGGTGCGTCACCGGCATGGAAGCGGACGAAGCGCGGTGTCGTCGTTACGTGGACGGCGCGACGGCCGCCGCCACAGCGCTGACGGCGACGTTGGGCTACGAGCGCGCGGCGGAAATCGCGGCGGAGGCCCAAGCGACGCGTATGTCCATCCGCGACTATGTAGTTGGAAACGGCGTCCTCACGGCGGAAGCCTACGACGCGCTTGTATCGCCCGAAGCGGTGTGCCGTCTCGGTTTTTAGTTTCGTTTCGATTACACCCAATGTGGTATTGCCCAGGACCAGAAGAAATATTCGCCAGATATTTTGTTCACGCTTTAGCGAACCGAGGCAACCTATACACCTGAAGTTTGGTTGCTAACCCCGGCACACTGAAGCGCGACCAACATGTCCCCATTGATGATAGACAGAAACAGATGAGGCAGCAACACAACCAATAAGGAAAATGCCCATGCGCAGTACACCGAAATCCATGCGCCTGCACATCGGTATATTCGGCAGGCGCAATGTGGGCAAATCGAGCCTGCTCAACGCCATGACGCGACAGCAGGTGTCCATCGTCTCCGATTTCGCGGGCACCACCACCGACCCCGTTGAAAAGCCCATGGAACTGCTGCCCCTCGGCCCGGTGTTGTTCATTGACACTGCCGGACTGGACGACGTGGGCGCGTTGGGCGCGTTGCGCACGGAACGTACCCGGGCCGTGTTCGACCGGGTGGATTTGGGCGTAATCGTCTGCGACGCGGGACGCTGGGACGCCTTCGAAGACGGCATACTCGAGGAACTGCGCAGCCGGGACGTGCCCGTGGTGGCGGTGTTCAACAAGGACGACCTGGGCGCGCCGGATGCCGCGTTGCTTGAAACGTTGGCCGCGCAAAAGGTGAGCACCGTGCGCACCGTGGCCTCGGAAAACACGGGCGTACTCGCCTTCCGGCAAGCGTTGCTCGACGCCGCGCCCGCTGATTTCATCGAGAATCCCGCCATTGTCAGCGACCTGGTCGGCCCGGGCGAAATGGCCGTGCTGGTCGTGCCCATAGATAAGGAAGCGCCCAAGGGCCGCCTGATCATGCCGCAGGTACAGAGCATCCGCGACCTGCTGGACGGCGACGCCTATTGTCTGGTGGTGAAGGAGCGTGAACTGCGCGACGCGCTCGGCAGGTTGAACCGACCGCCGAAACTGGTGGTCACTGATTCACAGGCATTTTTGAAAGTGGCTGCCGACACGCCGCCCGAAATTCCACTCACCGGCTTCTCCATCCTTTTCGCGCGCTATCGCGGCGACCTGGTGGCGCAGGTAGCGGGCGCGCTGGCCATTGAAACACTGCAACCGGGCGACAGGATATTGATTGCCGAGTCTTGCAGCCATCATCCCATCGCCGACGATATTGGCCGCGTGAAGATTCCCCGCTGGCTCACCCAATACGTTGGCGGCAAACTTGAATTTGACACCGTACAGGGGCACGACTTCGCTGTTGACCTGACGCCTTATAAACTCGTTATCCATTGTGGCGCGTGCGTCACAAACCGCCGCGCCATGCTGAGCCGCATCCTCAAATGCCGCCAGGCGGGCGTACCAGTAACCAATTACGGGCTCGCCATTGCATACAGCCTCGGCATCTTCGAACGCGCGCTGGAACCATTTCCCGCCGCCCTGGAACTGTTTCAGGCACAGGCAGGCCATAAAGGATAGTCGGTTATGACGCTTCGCGTGTCTCGTAAATCATGAGAATACAGACGCGGCATGGTCTGGCACGTCCGACGCCGTCTGACCGTGTCCGACTATGTCCGACTGCCCAGCGATACCCCAAATTTTTTAGAGCCGCTCAGAAAGAATACAATGCTCATTCGTGAACAACTTGAACAGCGCGAACATTCGCTGCTTCGGCCTTATGCGACCCACGCAGCCGCCAGCCGCGGGCGTAAGACATTCGAAGAGGAAGACCCCTGGCGCACGGCCTTTCAGCGGGACCGGGACCGTATCCTGCACACCAAGGCGTTTCGACGCCTGAAGCGCAAAACACAAGTGTTCCTCACGCCGCAGGACGACCATTATCGAACACGGCTGACCCATACCCTCGAGGTGTCGCAAATTGCGCGCACCATTGCCCGGGCCTTGTTTATCAACGAAGATCTGGTCGAGGCCATTGCCCTGGGGCACGACTTGGGACATACGCCCTTCGGCCATGCCGGCGAGTCGGTATTGGACGCCTTGTACGGGCCGGGATTCAAACATTACGAGCAGAGCCTGCGCGCAGTGGATGCGCTGGAAAAGCGTGGCGACAAGACGGGGCTCAACCTCACCGCAGAAGTGCGCGACGGCATCCTGCAGCATTCGGCCGGCAAGTGCTTACTTTATGGCGATATGCCCGCCGCGCCCATGACGCCCGAAAGCCTTGTGGTCAGCCTCTCGGACGCCATCGCCTATATCAATCATGACATTGACGATGCCATTCGTGCGGGGATCATAAACGAAGCAAGTCTTCCGGCCGCTGCTACAAAACGGCTGGGCACAAGCAACTCGGAGCGTATAGACGCCATGGTTGTGGGCGTCATTACAGGCAGCGGCGACGGGCATATCGGCATTGTTCCCGACACGCGCGATGCCATGCGCGAACTGCGCGAGTTCCTGTACACTCGCGTATACCCCTGTGAAGCCATCGAATCAGAAATACGCAAGGCGCGTCGTGTTGTACGCGAACTGTATCTGTACCTCCTGGAAAATCCCAACGATGATATCCGCAACGGCAGACAAGAGGACACCCTTGAACGGCGTACCGTGGATTTCGTCGCGGGGATGACCGACGAATACGCCATACGCCTGCACCGCACATTGCTGCAGCCGCGTTCATGGGCGTTGTAACCCGGCTCTTGCCTCGCCCTGGCTGCGCAACGCGGTTTCGTCGTACAGCGCCGTTACGGCGTCGTGTATTTTCGCCTCAATACCGGACTTCCAGACATTTGGCATGCCGTAGATGAGTTGTGATGTCTTGCCTTCGTAGCCGCCTTCTTCGAGGATGGTTTCGGAAGGAATGTAAGCCATGAGATCGTTGGCGTAGCCCATGACAAAGGCGTCGTGGCCAAACCGTTCCTTGATGCCGACAGCATAGGGCACGGTCACTTCGCCGCCCAGGGTTACAAGCACCTGGTCGCCCAGGCGCCATAACTGCACAGGGTATGGATAGGACACGGGCAAGGTTTCGCCCTGTTCCATGCGGTCGAGCAGCCATTGGTTGCAGCTGCGCTCGTAGCCGCCTGCGTTCGCGACCCGCTCGCGCAACGTATCAGCGTTCGGCGCTTCCTCCAGTTCCAGGACTACTTCGCGATAGGCCGTTTCCAGGCGTCCCTCGAGTGGACGCATGTCTTCCCCCAGTACGCGCATGACCGCCGCCGCCAGGGTGCGTCCGTATTGTTGCGCCAGCGCGGCGGTGCGTCGCGGCAACGGGTTCTGATCTGCGCCGCATCCGGCGAAGAACATGGCCGTCGCGTCGGGGTAGACCTCCTCGAGGGCCAGCTGCGCGAACCCGGGATAGTCGCCGCTCCAGGTGGAATCGGCGAGCACAGTGGCATGGCAGGCGTACCCGAACACCACGGCGATAAGTGCGCCATCGCCGCGCGCTATTTTCAGCGTGGGTACGGCATGGTCCTGTGGCCCGGCAAGCGTACTCGTTGAAACCAGGTCGCGTTCAGCGTTGTTGCGCCGATTCACGGCGAAGCGGGCAATACCGTTTCCGGCGAAAAGCATTGCCGGTTCAAGCGTTGCCAGCGCCTCGCCCGCCAACGCAACAATACGTTCTTCCATCTCAACGGCATACGCCATCAATCGCGCTTCTTCTTCAGCGTCATAGGGATATATACAGCGCAGCGAATTGGCAATAACCGGCGCGCCATGCGTGTGTGACGCGCTCAAGATAATTTGGGCGCGGGTCAGGCCATGCATCTGTTCAATCCGGTCGCGGATACTATCGGACATCGCCTTCGGGAAACCGAGGATATCGCTTGTGACGAGGAGCGCGCGATTGCC
>SLFT01000142.1 GCA_007124105.1 Candidatus Hydrogenedentota bacterium
GAGTCTATGGCGCAAAAATGTTAGCCCGGCCTCTTCCCCACCTTCTGACTCATCCGTTTTTATGGATTGCCACATGACCCATTGCATCTTTTGAAGAACCGTCGGCGTACAGTGTATTATGTCGTGTGTTTGACGGGTCTCGGGTCTCGGGCCACAAGGCACAAGTCACAAGCTACTGAGTTTCAGTCGGGCGCCGTTGCGTTCGCGCGCCGACCGTGCCTTCAGTCATTGTGCGCTGGCGCGGACAACGTTCCCAAGGAAGTGTACTGATGATACCCTTTGATGATGCTCTTGATATAGTCCTGCGCTCAGCACATCCGCTGGACACAGAACCAGTTTTGCTGCACGACGCGCGGGGACGTATTCTCGCACAGGACGTGGTCTCTGATATTGCCATGCCGCCCTTCGATAAATCGGCTATGGACGGCTTTGCCTGTTTTCGCGCGGATTTACCGGGGCCGTTACAAGTCGTCGAGACCGTTCAGGCGGGCACATCGCCCGCAAAAGCAATACATTCCGGCGAGTGCGCCAAGATTATGACCGGCGCCATGCTGCCCGAGGGCGCGGACTGCGTTATCATGGTCGAACATACCGAGACCGCTGACGACGGACGCGTCCTGTTCACGAAAGCGGACACGGCCACAAATATATGCTACTGCGGTGAAGACGTGAAGGCCGGCGATGTGGTGTTGCGACGCGGCGCAAGGCTTGCCGCGCAGCATATTGCCGCGCTGGCCGCCGCCGGTTGCGCCAGGCCGCTGGTAGCGCAAGGGCCGCGCGTGGCGGTTATTGCCACAGGCGATGAACTGGTGGAACCGGATACGCGTCCGGGGGCGTCTCAAATTCGGAACAGCAACAGCTATCAGATTTACGCGCAGATGGAACAGACCGGCGCTGTTGTGACCTATTACGGCATCGCGTCGGATACCGCGGCAGCCCTGGACGCGGTCATAAAACACGCTGTCTCTGAAAACGACGTATTGTTGCTGTCCGGCGGCGTGTCCATGGGCGATTTTGACCTTGTGCCGCAGGCGCTGACCGATAACGGCTTCGAGATTCTATTTGACGCCATCGCAATGAAACCAGGCAAACCGACCACCTTTGGCGTAAGCGATACAGCCTGCTGTTTCGGACTTCCCGGGAACCCCGTTTCCACTTTTGTGCAGTGCGAAATCCTGGTGAAGCCCTTTTTGTATGCCATGATGGGCCATCAATATAAGCCGGCCTGTTCCTGGCATCCGCTGGCGGAGGCATTTAAGCGCAAGAAAAGGTCGCGCGAGGCCTGGGTTCCGGTTACGCTGACAGAAAATGGGGCCGCGCGCCCCGCAGCCTATCACGGCTCCGCTCATATCAACGCGCTGTGCGACGCCTACGGATTTATTACGGTTCCCCAAAATGTGGCTACATTGGCCGAAGGTGCGATGGTGCGTGTTATGCCTATTGTTCCCTCGGGCTGATAAGGAGTAAAAAAACATGGTTACCACACTGTTCATTGCGCTATCCTTGTGCGGCGTTGACGCGCCCACAACGTTTCAGGTTGCAATAGACGAAGTTATTGAATTGCCGTGCAAGGATTGCGACGGCGTCGCGCTGGGCGACATCAACAAGAACGGAAAAATGGACATTCTCGCCTCGAGCGGCGACTACGGCGAGGTATTCTGGTTTGAACAAGGGGCTGATTACACGGCGTGGCGCAAGCGTCTTATCTATGCAATGCCGGCCTTTTCCGGCGAGTTCGAGGGGAATGATCTGGCAGATTTTGACAATGATGGTCGCCTGGAGGCAGTGTCCCTGGACCAGCCCAATGGCAATATCCTGTTGCATAAACAGCGGGAACTCGAAAACGATGTATGGGAAACAGTAGTGCTCCAACCTGACCGCCCCTATGTACAGGCGACCCTGATTACTGACTATACCGGCGACGGACGCCCGGAGATGCTTTATACCTGGGAAGGCGACGCGCCCGGACGGGGCGGCGTACATTTACTGCAGTTCACGGGAGATGACGTAATGAACCCGGACAACTGGACGGACCGCGCGCTGATGCCCCACGAGAGCGCCTGGTGGCTTGCCCGTGAACGGCGCGACTGGACGGGAAACGGCAGCGCCACCGACATGATTTACACCGCCCGTAACATCCTGCGCCGCAACGAAGGCGCGAGGCCAGGACTGTTTCTGCTCGAGGTGGACAGCCACGGGGATTTCTCGCCCACCCGTCATGTGATTGATGAGAACCTCCCGCACCCGTTGCATGTGGATTTCGGCGACATCAGCGGCGCGGGACACGGCAACGACCTGGTGGTGGGCGGATTCGATACGCGTATCATGTACTGGTACGCCTGGGCGGATAATTGGGAACGACACGAACTCGCGCTGCCGGAGGTCAGCGGCGCGGCGCCGAACCGGATATGGAATGTAAAGACCATTCCCTTGCCGGGCAACCGCGACGCGTTGCTTGCGCCTGTCACCAATACAAATAAAGGGGCGCTGCTGTGTTACGAGTATGTGGATGGCGATTACCGCCCGAATGTATTACTGCAATTAGATTATCGCCATCCC
>SLFT01000213.1 GCA_007124105.1 Candidatus Hydrogenedentota bacterium
CCGCCGCCAATATCGTATATTACCTCGCGCAATGTCATGCCCATGGGCGCCTCGATAAGGCCGGTATGACGCACTTTGCCCGCCAGCGCGAACACCTTCGTGCCGCCGCTGTTTTGCGAGCCCACCGACCGGAACCAGTCGCTGCCATACACCAGAATGGCCGGAACATTCGCAAAGGTTTCCACGTTGTTGATTACCGTGGGCTTGCCCCACAGACCGCTGTCCGTGGGGAACGGCGGACGAATGCGCGGCTGGCCGCGCTCGCCTTCAATACTGTGGATGAGCGCTGTCTCTTCGCCGCACACAAACGCGCCCGCGCCAAGGCGCACCTCGAGGTCCAACGAGAAACCGCTGCCGAGAATGTCCTCGCCCAGCAACCCGTGCTCACGACACACGGCCAGCGCATGCTCGATGCGCTGTATGGCCAGCGGGTACTCGGCGCGCACGTAAAAGAAGCCCCGCGACGCGCCGGTAGCGAAGCCGCCGATAATCATGCCCTCGATTACACTGAACGGGTCCGACTCCAACATGCTCCTGTCCATGAACGCGCCCGGGTCGCCTTCGTCCGCGTTGCAGATGATATAGCGCGTTGACTCCGCGCTCTTGCGCGCGGCCGCCCATTTCAACGCCGTGGGATAGCCGCCGCCGCCCCGGCCCCGCAGTTGCGCATGGTCAAGGGCGCTGATGACCGCCTCGGGCGCGTCCGCGGCCAGCGCGTTCGCCAGCCCCTTGAACCCGTTATAGCGCAGATATTCATCGAGGCTCTCCGGGTTGATAACGCCCGCGTTCCGCAGAGCGATCCGGTTCTGTTTGTTAAAAAAAGCCACATCGCCGTAAAGGTCAAAGAAGCGCCGGCTGATAAACTCATCGTCGCAACGCAGCTCGGCCGCCTCTTCACCGCCCGCAAGATGCTCGCGCACCACGCGACGCACCGCGGCGCGGTCAGGAACAAAATACACCGTGTTTTCCGGGCGCACCATCACGCAGACCGCATTTTCAGACGGCGACTTGCCGCAGAACCCGAAGCCATTCGCCTTTAACACGGACACATCGTCTGCGCCCAGCCCCGCGTCAGCAATCTCCTCGAGAAAGGCGCGCTCCGTATCGCCGTCCACGGCGGCGCTGCAATTGCGCGCGGCGCACATTATCAGTTGACGGGGAGCGCGTTGCTCCGAGGCGTCCAGCATCAGCGACGCCACCGGCGCGCCGCCCACCACGTGCCCGGTGAAAATATCATGGGCCGTGTCCCGGGTAACCCGCTCATACTTAATCGGCATCTTCCCCGGCATCAATACGCCGACGATCGGTTCCCGGCTGCAACGGCCCGTGCAACCGACCCGATGCAACACAATATCGTCGCGACCCGAGGCCTTGATATGCCGCTCGAATTCGCGCCAGACCTGCGGCGCGCCCGCCGCATTCTCACAGGTGGCCGAACCCACCTGTATCACCGCCGCCGCTGCGGACATGCGCCCCTTCACGGCAGCGGTCGCTTCCTGGCAAAGCGCGTCGTAACGTTCCAATACTGATTTGTTCATGAGATTTTATATACACTCCGTCACTGCAGGCAGCGCGTCGTTTGACATGTCGGACGCAATCGGACGCAGTCGGACGCAGTCGGACGCAGTCGGACCGAGTCCGACAATGTCTGACAATGTTTTTCGACGACGCTCATTTTTTCAAACGCTTAATCTTCCGTAGGGTGGGTGCAGCGAAGCGAAACCTACCGTTCTTCTGCAACGCTGCAACACGTGCCCCGGTGGGTTTCGCTTCGCTGCACCCATCCTACGGAAGATTAAGCAACACGGGTTTCGCTCAGTCACGCCTGTTATTCCAGTATACATGATCCAAAAACAGAATATAAACTTGCATTTTGGAGCGCTGTTGCGGTATAAGGAATACGATACGCTCACATTGGTACAAGTTACTTGAAATCACAACCAGAAGAAGAGGAGGATACCCCCCATGTCGGACGATTTAACAGCAAAATTTGAACAGGCAAGTAAAGATGTCACAGAACTCTCCGAAGCGCCGGACAACGCCGCCAAACTGAAGCTCTATGCGCTTTACAAGCAAGCCTCGACCGGGGACTGCACAGGCAGCCGCCCGGGCATGATGGATTTTGTCGGACGCGCCAAGTACGACGCCTGGAAAGAACTCGAAGGCAAAACACAGGACGAGGCCAAGCAGATGTACATTGACCTGGTCGAAGAACTCAAGGCCGCCGACGCCAAATAACTGGCACTGACCGCCACAAGGATGCGCCGCGCTCGGGCTATTGCTCGGGCGCGGGTTTTTTTTCAGGGATCAGGGATCAGGGGACAGGGGTCAGGGAGTAGGGAGCAGGGGACAGGGGCTCGGATCCCTCGATCTGCTCGTTACGAAATTCCATTTCTAACGGGCACTCCCGCGAAGTTCTACTTCGTATCCGCAGTGACGCCTGGGGTATTGGCTGGGGATGCGGGTATGCGTAGCGGAAGTAGAACTTCAAGAGAGAGTGCGTTCCCAAATGGGAATTTGGGAACGAGGGCACAGTAAGGCGTGTGTGGGAATGAG
>SLFT01000424.1 GCA_007124105.1 Candidatus Hydrogenedentota bacterium
GGATGGGATCGCATCCCATTTCTGCACGGCCCCCTGTATCCATATTTTCTGGGACTTGTCTACCTCCGGTTCGGTTATAGTGCGGGCGCTGCGGCATGGACACAACGTTTTCTGGGCGCTTTTACGGTGGTGTTAATCTTTTATCTGGCGCGGCGTATCTTTGGAAAACGCGCCGGTTGGTGCGCGGGTATTGGCGCGGCGTTCTGTCCTCTGTTTCTATTGTATGAAGGCGAGATATTGGTGGAAACGCTGGTGCTCTTTGTACACGTAGCCGCGTTATGCGTGTTTGTCGCAGCGGCGCGTATGAAAACGCGCCGCTGGTGGTTGCTTTGCGGCGTTGCGCTCGGCATTTGCAGCCTGGGCAGACCCAACGCCATATTGTTTATTCCTGTTGCCGCTGCCTGGGCTGCATGGATTGCGCCGGGAACAATACGGCAGCGGCTTGTTGCCGCATGCCTGGTTGTTGCGGCGGCGGCCGCCATGATCGCGCCCGCGACGTTCGTGAACACCTTTGTGGGGGGACGTTTCCACCTGGTAACGCACAGCGGCGGCGTCAACCTGTACATTGGCAACGCGCCCGACGCCTCTGGCGTATATTTTCGACCGCCGTCGCTGCAGGCAATACGCGAAGAGGAAGGAAAGCATGAGTACGAAATTGACTGGCGCGGCTACCTGTGGCAGTTGGCAACGGAAGAACCCGGCGCAATAGCGCGCAATCTATTACTGAAAACAAAACTGTTCTGGCAGAGCGGCGAGCTGCCCCATAACATAAATTTCTATCTGAAACAACCGTACTCGCCTTTTCTGCGGTCGCCTTTCCGTTGGGGACTCATCGCTCCTCTCGGCCTGATCGGCATCTTCTTGAGCATGAAGCGACATCCATTGTCTCGCGCAGACGACCCGCGCGCGCTTCTGCTTGCTTTCTTCGTTCTATACATGGGCAGCATCGTGCTCGTATTCGTACTGTCCCGGCTGCGCCTGCCGGCCCTGGCGGTGCTGTTCATTTTTTCGGGCTATGCTGTTTCCTGGTTCATGGAAAAGGTGGCCGCAGCTTGGCGGGCGCGACGGTTACGACCCGAAATACTGCATGCGGCGGCGGCGGTGATACTATGCGCATTGCTGGCGCTGGCGCTGCACTCCCGAGACAACCCGCTGTTGATTCGCTGGAACGACTATTACAATCTCGGCAGCGCATACGAGGCAAAAGGAATGCGTGACAGAGCGCTCGAACAATACGAGAGAGGCCTCGAACAAACGCCCGAACATCCGACACTGCTCCATGCCGCCAATGAAATACGCGGACAGAACAGAACAGAAAACGAATAAATATCCAGATACCACTCGTCTGCATTTGAATGTACAGTTTCAGCGGTTCCAGAAAACTGTGCTATACTTTTCCTGTTGACGCTGTCAGGTAAATGGCAACGAACACTTCAATATAACCAACCTTAAACCAGCGGACGGGAACAATGAAACGAAAAACAACCAGCATGCATACTGACATAAAAGTTGACATCAACCGGGCAAAATCCGCGGCGGTCGGCAGTGAACACGGCGTCACACCGTCCGAATTGCGCGAAATAGAACCGAAGGTGCTCGCCGCGCATAAAATCCTGCGACGGGAACGACGCGAAGGCGTCTACGGCTTTTACGATCTGTACAAAGACAAGGCCGCATTTCGCGCCTTGAAAGAAGCGGCGGCGCATTTTTCCGGGTTTAATTACGATAATTTTGTCGTCCTCGGCATTGGCGGCTCGGCGCTGGGCGTTACCGCGCTGCACACGGCCCTGAACGCTCCTTATCACAACATGGCAACACGACGCGCCCGCAAGGGATTGCCGCGATTGTTTGTGATGGACAACATTGATCCTGTCACCTTCCGCGCCATGATGCGACAGTGTCCGCCGGGCAAAACCCTGTACAATGTGATCTCGAAATCGGGCGGGACCGCCGAAACCATGTCGCAGCTGATGATCGCAGTGGCGGCGCTCGAAAAGAAACTGGGCGCAAAGGCGCTGAAAGACCATCTGGTGGTCACTACCAGCCCGAAGGGCAAAAACGCGCCCAAAAGCCTGCTCCATCCCGTCGCGGACGCTTACGGGCTGCATACCTTTGAGATTCCGCTGAATGTGGGCGGGCGCTTCTCCGTGTTCTCGCCGGTCGGTATGTTTCCGGCGGCCATGCTCGGCATGGACCTGGACGCCATGATCGCCGGCTGTGCCGCAATGGACAAGCAATGCGCAAAAGCGTCGTTACAGGAGAATCCGGCCTATTTACGAGCCGCCGTGCAATACCTGATGGACACGCGCAAGGGGAAAACCATGTCGGTGATGATGCCCTACGCCGACGGGCTGCGGGACGTTGCTGACTGGTACCGTCAACTGTGGGCGGAAAGTTTGGGTAAACGCAAGGATTTGGACGGCAACGATGTTTTCGCAGGGCAGACCCCCATCAAGGCGCTGGGCGCCACTGACCAGCATTCGCAGGTGCAACTATACCGCGAGGGGCCGAACAACAAAATTTTCAATATCCTCGAACTGCGCCGTTTCGATAC
>SLFT01000269.1 GCA_007124105.1 Candidatus Hydrogenedentota bacterium
CGTATAAAGACCATCGAGTGCCAGTTCAACGGGGTCGTCGCCGGCAATGACAAGGTCCTGTGCTGCCGCTGTGCCCCCCCTTGTTGCCAACGCAACTATCAGCGAAAAAGCAAACCCGCGAACCCATTTTCCAGCGTAATCCATAGTCCGAATCTCCATGTGTTAGCACCTTACGATAGTTTTTCAATCACCAGCAACAGGAATTTGTCGCCTCTTTATTGTGTGGACAACATGCTGCCTTATCCGCGCAGCAGAGCTCCTAAACTCACGGTAAGCAGACAACAGGCAAAGCAGGCGCTACACGGAGTATTATCTCGCACACCTGCCGGCCTTTTTATTTTCAAGTATTCAGAGTTCTTGGCCGTTTCGGGCCAAAGATGCCCCGGGCAGGTGCAACACTAACGACCATACCAGCCCGGCAAAGGCTCTTCAAATGAACTGCGATATCCCGCGCAAACCTTAAGCCTGCGCCACATAGTAGAAATAAGGAAACACAGGAGTGTTTCGCGGCTATTGTCGTTTCTTCTTTCCAGATAGCGACAGCAATACCAATAGGCTTGCCCCCACCAGCAGCCAGTCGCCTAGCATGCGCCGGAACATTTTGACGTCCAGATTATCTTCATCGCAACCCATGCGGGAGCGACAGCCACGGCAGCATCCCTCCTCAAGAATGACGTCCTCCCCTTCGCCTTCCGCTTCTCCTTCGGGTTCACCTTCGGTTTGAGGGGCGACCACTGTGATTGTACCGCCAAGGGTTACCACGTCGGTATACCAGTCGAAATCCTCGCCGAATTCACCGGCGAGCTTCACGCCCGCGAGGTTCAGCGGGAATTGTATTCCCGGCTGGGCATCTTCTGAAACGCGGAATTGCAGAAGCAACGCTTCATCGCCGTCCTCATCTTTTGTTGGAGATATTGCGGCACTGGAGGCCAGACCCAGACGGAGGAAACGGCTCCCCTGAAACGAACGACTGGCGAAGTCGGATACCAACGCGCCCTGGCCGTGGTTTTCAAGTTCCAGGCCCGCTGTATCAGGCGGGAAAGTAATGGTCAAGTCCAATCCGGCGAGACCATGCCCGTTGGCAATGTTCAGCGACATTTCAACAAGTTCTCCCGGGGCCGCCGTAACTTCATAGGGCAGGCTGAGCACAACCACCGTGTCGGCCAGCGATGTGCCCCATAAGTCGGCCAGAGTGCGATCGTTCTGTTGCGGATAAATGGTCGCGCCCTGCGCCATGCGCATAACGATCACTGCATCCGCGCAGTCAATGCGGTTATCGTCGTTCAGCTCGCCCGTCTTCCAGTGACACTCGTCGGCGTCTATACGGCGCACGGCAATATCAAGCACAATATTGGCGTCGTCCAGGGTTACGTTGCCATCGTGGTCCAGGTCGCCGGGGCTGCCGCATTCGCGGCTGATACACACCAGACCGGCGTCTGAGAAATCCACTGGCAGCGCGGCGCTCCCCGCAAACAGGAAAGACGCGTCAATGAAAGCGAGTTCGCCACAGGCGCCTTCAGGCGCATCATCGCGCGCGCAAATCTCCAGGTGGAACAGGCGCCCTTCGCCTATCAGCCGTATCGGCGTGAGCAGTGCGGCCTGAATAAGCACACTGCCGGCAGGGTCAACGTTGACATAGATGGGGATACCGTGCGTAAGCGTAGTCGGCAGTACCGCAATTGTTCCACTGTCTATCACATCCGGATCAAAGGAAAAGGAAATTTCAAACCCCATTACTTCGAGTCCGGATGGGTCTGAAATACTCAGACCTGCCAGCGCGCAGGCGCCCGCCACAAGGTCGGTGTCATTGAATTGCAGCGTGAGAACGCCCGCCCGGGCGGACACAGGCCCGGCAAAATTGCTCTGCAGAGCGCCTGCAACTGCGACAAGACGGTAATCATACAAAACGCCCGGGAGCACGTCAGTATCTTCGTAACGGGTTGTCAGCGGTCCTACAGTGTCGAGCGCGGCGAAACTTGATTCAGTATCCATCCGCCGAAAGATGCTGTATCCGGTCAAATTTTCTTCCGTATTAGCGGCCCACTGAAGGCGGATAGACGCTATGCCGCCTGACGCGGTGAACCTTTCCGGTCGGGCCGGCAGCGCGCCGCTGGACACCACCAGCGCAATAAGCGCACCCGGCTGCGCGCTCGTACCCGCCTCCGGGCGTTGGCGCAACACCTGGTTTTCAGGGACGGCGGCGCTTGATTCCTGTGAAACCGCGCCCAGCAAGAAACCTGCGGCATCGAGGGCGTCCATTGCGGCGGTCAAAGACATGCCGACAACATCAGGTACGATAACATCTTCCATCTGGCAATTATCGCGCACCCGCACTGAACGGGTGATCGCTGTAGCGCTGTTGCCCGATGCGTCAGCAACCGTATAACGAATAACATAATCGCCCGGTGCGGACGTATTCACAGGATTGCTCACGTCTATGGCGTCAGTTAAGTTGCCGTTGCAGGCGTCCCAGGCCGTGGCGCCCGGGTCCGTGTATACAGCGCCGCATTCCACAACCATTATTGCGGCGCCAACGAGGGTAAGCACG
>SLFT01000281.1 GCA_007124105.1 Candidatus Hydrogenedentota bacterium
AATGAAAAAGACGCCCGGATTGGGAACGATTTCCCGGCCGAGCCCCTGAAGATAAAAGGCGATACCCACCGACTGCACAATACAAAGGCCTATCGTACCATAGCGCGTATAGTCGTTGATTTTGCGCTGGCCTTCCTGTCCCTGCTTTTGCAGTTCTTCCAAGGCGGGAATGACGTTCACCAATAGCGACAGAATAATCGAAGCGGTAATATAGGGCATAATGCCCAACGCGAATACCGTAGCGCGCGTAAACGCGCCGCCAGTAAACATATCGTAGAATCCTAGTAAGCCGGTACCGCGCCCCAACATGGACGCCAGCGCGCTGCCGTCTACACCAGGTACCGGCACATGCGAGCCCAAACGATAAATGGTCAGCATGAGCAGGGTAAAGACAATACGGTTTTTCAGCTCCGGTATCTTAAAAGCGTTCTTAAAGGCTTCAATCGGTTCAGCCACGTTATCACTCCTTGCCGCCAGGGTCTTCTAAAATTTACTCTTCTGTTTCTTCAGACTCAGACAAATCTACTTCAGACTCAGGCACATCCACTTCAGACTCGCGTGTTTGCGCCGCTTCTTCCACGGGTTCAACGGCTTCTTGTACGGGTTCAACGGCTTCTTGTACGGGGGCGACCGTTTCCTGCGCCGAGGACTGCTCGTCCTCTGTCGCCGCAGCCGCCGCGTCGCCCGGGGCTTTCTCCATTTGCACCAGAACCAGGCTGCCGCCGGCCTTCTCGATCTTCTCACGCGCCGCAGCACTGGCTGCCTGCAATTTTACCTGAAAACGCTTTGTAACCTCACCGTTGGCAAGCAACTTCACGCCGCCGCGCTTACTCTTTACAATACCGGCGCTTCGCAGTTTTTCGACGGTAATCTCAGCGCCGTCCTCAAACCGACTTTCCAGCATTGAAAGATTCACTTCAGCAAAGGGATGGCGCTTTTCATGGTAGAAACCACGCTTGGGCAGACGCCGGTGAATCGGCATCTGTCCGCCTTCAAAGCCGGCCTTGCTCGAGTAACCCGAGCGAGACTTCTGCCCTTTCGATCCGCGTCCAGCGGTCTTGCCATTGCCACAACCCTGCCCGCGTCCAACCCGTTTCCGGTTTTTCCGCGCGCCCGGCGCGCTCTTCAGTGTGTGCAGTTCAATAGTCATTCGTAATCCTTCCATCAACCCGCGGCGCACTGGCTACGGACGATGCGACGTAACGTCGGGGTTATAATCTTAAAGTATTTCCGACACGTCAAGACCGCGGTCAGCGGCGATTTCTTCCGCCTTGCGCAATTGCTTTAAACCTTCAATAGTAGCCCAGACAATGTTTGTCGGACAGTCTGAGCCGAGCGATTTTGTCAAAATATTTTCATACCCTGCCGCCTCAACAACAGCGCGCACCGGACCGCCCGCCACGATGCCTGTACCGCGCGAAGCCGGCTTGAGCAATACCCGCGCCGCGCCCAGTCTTCCGAGCACTTCGTGCGGTACGGTGGTATTGACAACAGGCGTCTGAAGCATTTCCTTACGCGCCTTTTCAACGCCCTTGCGGATAGCCTCAGGCACCTCGGCCGCTTTGCCCAGCGCCGCGCCAACACGGCCCGCGCCGTCGCCGACCACTACCAAGGCGCTGAAATTAAAACGTCTCCCGCCCTTGACCACTTTCGCCACGCGATAGATTTTAACCACGTGTTCGATAAAGTTATCTTGGTCCTGTCTATCGGCATCGGACCTGCGGTCCCGATTCCGGTCCCTTCTGTCATCTCTAGTACCTTGTGTTGCCGTGCTCAAGTGCGATTCTCCTAAAACTGCAATCCAGTTTCTCGCGCCGCATCCGCCAGCGCCTTGATTCTACCATGATAAAGTCGGCCGCCGCGATCGAAGCAAACCTGCATGATAGACAAGTCCTTGGCTTTCTCGCCAATCTCCTTGCCTACCTGTTTTGCCGCTTCGATATTGCCGCCGTAACCCGGCAACGTTCTTGAGGATGCCGCGGCCAGTGTGTGGCCCGTGGCATCGTCAATCAGTTGCGCATAGATATGTTTCGTACTGCGCGTTACGCGCAGGCGCGGACGCTCTGGCACACCTCTCATGTGTTTTCGTATGCGTACAACGCGCTTTTTCAACATTACCCGTTTTATATTTGTATTTGCCATAGAATGCCTTTCAACGTGCGCTTATGGACGACCGCAGACTCGCTACAGGCGGACTGCCGTACCGCATTACGCGCCGCCGGATTTACTCTCCTTGCGCAGTACATATTCGCCTTGGTACCGGATGCCTTTTCCTTTGTAAGGTTCAACCGGTCGTAATTTCCGTATTTCCGCTGCTGTCTGGCCCACACGCTGTTTGTCAATGCCCGACACGTGGATGGTCTGGTTTCCCTCCACCTCAATCGTAATGCCGTCGCGCGGCGTCACAATGACCGGGTGGCTATAGCCCACCTGCACGTTCAGATTCTTGCCCTGTATGGAGGCGCGGTAGCCCGTACCTTCAATACGCAGCGTTTTCCGGTAGCCTTCGCTGACGCCGACCACCATATTGTTTATGAGGGCGCGCGTCAACCCATGCAACGCGCGATGCTCGATTTTGTCGGTTGGCCGTGAAACGTCAATCGCGTCATCAACTATCTTGATAGTGATAGCGGGCGCAAACGACGCCTCCAGCGCGCCTTTGGGTCCCGTGACTTTCAAATGACTGTCTTTCAGCGCACACTGAACTCCAGCGGGAATGGGTACCGGTAATTTACCTATACGTGACACTTTGGTTACTCTCCTGCGAAACGGTTTTGATGGATGATAAGCGTGGCGTCATTACCATACTTCACACAATATTTCACCGCCCAATTTCTCCTGGCGCGCGCGCTTGCCCGTCATAACGCCCTTCGACGTACTGATGATTGACACGCCAAGGCCGCTGCGCACCTGTTTGATTTCATTATGGCCGACATAGACGCGCAGGCTCGGTTTACTGACGCGCTTAAGCCCTTGCGCCACCGGCGTTCTATCTGACACATATTTCAGCGAAATGCGGAGTACACCGGGCGCCGGCGTATCGGCTATCTGAAAATCTTCGATATACCCCTGCTCCTTGAGCACCTTGCATATCGCCGCCTTCAGCGTGGAGTTTGGAACATCCACCGTCACTTTTCCGGCCTGGAGGCCATTTCGGATACGCGTCAGCATATCGGCGATGGGATCACTCATTGACATAGCGTCTTGTTTCCTTGTTTCTAAACGTTGCGCCTACCAACTGGACTTCGTTACGCCTGGAATTTTTCCTTCATGGGCAAGCTCGCGCAGCGCGATACGCGACAATCCGAACTTTCTCAAATAGCCCCGGGGACGGCCCGTAAGATTACATCTGTTGCGATGCCGGACAGGGCTGGAATTACGCGGCAGTTTTGCCAGCGCACGACTTGCCGCCATGCGTTCTTCCATAGGACGTGAGGTGTCCCGTATAACCGCTTTCAGCGCGACCCGTTTGTCGTGATACTTGACGACCAGCCGCCGCTGCCGCTTCATCTTCTCAATCTTGCTTGTCTTGGCCAATGCTCTAACCCTTATGTTCAGCGCTGTATCAACGCCTGATTGCCCGACGCCTAATTGGCAAAGGGCATCCCAAGTTGCCTCAGTAGCGACCTGCTCTCTTCCGCTGAGTTCGAGTTCTTAATCACAAACGTGATATTCATACCCCGTGTACGCGTGACCTTATCCAAGTCCACCTCGGGGAAGATGGTCTGCTCGCGGACGCCGAATGTGTAATTACCGAATTTATCAAAGCTCTTGGGCGAAAGACCACGAAAGTCCCTGATGCGCGGAATGGCAATATTGAACAAACGGTCCAGAAATTCCCACATGTACTCACCGCGCAACGTAACCATACACCCGATATTCACGCCCGCGCGCAGTTTGAAATTTGAAATGGAATTGCGCGCCTTGCGGATAACCGGCTTCTGACCGGTAATAAGCGTAAGTTCGGCAACCGCGGCATCCATCAGTTTTGGGTCCGCTGTGGCGTCGCCCACACCCATATTTACCACAATCTTTTCCAGCGCCGGCGCCTGCATGACGTTCTCGTACTTGAACTCGTCGCGCAGCGCCTT
Source organism: Candidatus Hydrogenedentota bacterium (assembly GCA_007124105.1). Lineage (GTDB taxonomy): Bacteria > Hydrogenedentota > Hydrogenedentia > Hydrogenedentales > CAITNO01 > SLFT01. The sequence continues at coordinate 4,092 of SLFT01000281.1, forward strand.
CACGATTTCGTTTTTATAAATCTCTTTTAATCTTGCGGCCACGTTACTTTTCTCCCGACGCAATTAACGCGCTACGCGCGATGCGCCACACTCACTTGAGCCTGCCGGTTGCGGCCAGGCGTTAGTCCAACGTTTCACCTGAAATTTTCCACACACGGACACGACTGCCGTCGCTCAGCCCTTTCATAATTATCTTGGACGGCTTCTTCGCCGACTCGCACCAGGCCATTACGTTCGATATATGGATGGGCGCTTCGCGCGAGACGATGCCGCCCGTTTGCGTCTGCCTGCCAGGCTTGGTGTGATGCTTATGAATATTCACGCCTTCAACAAGCAGCTTGCTCTTTTTCGGATACACTTCCAGTACACGTCCGAGACGGCCTTTATAGCGTCCCCGCGTCACGAGTACCGTATCTTTTTTTCTAATATACATCGGTGTTGCCTTCCTATAGTACTTCCGGCGCCAGGGACATGATGCGCAGGAAACCGCCTTCGCGCAGTTCACGCGGGACCGGGCCAAAGATGCGGGTTCCACGCGGTTCCTTCTCTGGCGTAATGACAACCGCCGCATTCGAGTCGAAGCGAATAACGGTGCCATCCGGTCGCGGCGTATCATGTTTGACGCGCACAACGACCGCCTTGACTACGTCGCCGCGTTTGATGGCGGCGTTGGGCAGCGCTTCGCGTACGCTTGCGGTAACAATATCGCCTAACCCGGCATAACGCCTTTTTGAACCGCCCATCACCTGGATCACGCGCAGCTGGCGCGCGCCGGAATTATCGGCTACGTTCAATTTTGAATAAATCTGAATCATTATCGGCTTCCTACAGCGCTATTTTGCGCGTTTTACAACTTCCACCAATCGCCAGCGCTTGGTTTTGCTTAGCGGTCGCGATTCCCGAATTTTTACCAAGTCGCCCACGTTACAGGTTTCATGTTCATCATGGGCCTTGAACTTCTTGGTTTGGCGCAATGCTTTTTTGTACAGTTTGTGCTCTTTTAACCGACGCGACGCGACAGTGATCGTCTTGTTCATGGCCGTGCTAATCACAATGCCGACGCGTTCCTTGCGGTGACCGCGCTGCACTTCCGGTTCTTGTTTAACGTCCGTGGTCATTATTCACTTGTCCCTTTCGTCGCGAGCATCTCGCGCTCCTTGATAATGGTCTTTATCCGGGCAATATCCCTGCGCGCTTCCCGGGCGCGTCGGCAATTCTCGACGACGCCGGTCGCCAATTGCAACCTGAAGTTCACAATATCGTCGCGTCGCTCCACAAGCAGCTTCGCCAACGCATCGTTGCTCATTTCTCGAATCTCTTTTGCTCTCAACGGTCAATAACTCCCTTGTTGCGTCGCCATGGTTCAGTTCGCGCGCGATACAAACTTGGTTTTGATTGGCAGTTTAAACCCAGCAAGACGAATCGCCTCGCGAGCCAACGGCTCGGCTACACCGCCGATTTCAAACATCACACGGCCGGGCTTTACAACGGCGACCCACGCTTCGGGCGCGCCTTTTCCCTTGCCCATGCGCACTTCGGCGGGCTTCTTGGTTATCGGCTTGTCAGGAAATATCCTGATGTAAACTTTACCGCCACGTTTCAGGTGACGCGTAATCGCAACACGCGCTGCTTCTATCTGACGCGCCGTAATCCAGCCGTCCTGTACGGCTTTCAAACCATAGTCGCCTTCGGTAATGCTAAAGCCGCCCTTGGCGGCGCCGCTCCGGCGACCACGCTGCTGTTTGCGGTACTTTACGCGCTTCGGCATCAACATAATGTCATATCTCCAATAGATGCGTTTGAGAACGCATCAGTTAACTCTCAGTGCCAATGTCCATTTTCTGCGAAGCGGCCTGCTCTTCATTGCGTCTGCGGCCGCCCCTGCCGCCGCCGTCACGACCGCCGCGACCGCCGCCGCGACCGCCGCCGCCACCGCCACGACCACCACGGTCATCTCGGGGGCCGCGCGCATCGGGTCTGCGAACGCCCAAGTCGCCGCCGATTTTTTCAACGCGCTCGCCCGGCATCACGTCACCCAGGTAAATCCAAACTTTCACGCCAATAGCGCCGTACGTGGTACGACTAACCGCCGCGCCATAATCCACATTGGCGCGCAAGGTGTGTAATGGCACACTGCCGTCGCGCGACTGCTCCGCGCGCGCGATTTCCGCGCCGTTCAGGCGGCCGGCGACACGAATACGAATTCCCTTGGCGCCAAGACGCATTGTATTCTGCATCGCTTTTTTCATGGCGCGCCGAAACGAAATACGACGTTCAAGCTGCGCGGCAAGACGCTCGGCCACCAGCTGGGCGCATAAATCAGCTACCGCCACTTCTGCGATATTCACAGCAACTTCATGGCCGGTGAGCGCCTCAAGTTCCTGACGCAGTTTCTCTACACGGTCTCCCTTCTGTCCAATAGCATAGGCCGGCTGGGGCGTGTAAATATGTACTTTTGTCTTACGTCCAGCCCGTTCTATATCAACCCGGGCCACCTCGGCTCTCGGATTGTCCGGATCAGTTTCCAGACGTTGTTTGACATACTTCCGAATCTGCAAATCTTTTTGCAGCAACTCGGCGTAGTCCTTATCCGCGTACCAGATGGACGACCAGTTTTGAATGATGCCCAACCGGAAGCCGAAGGGATGTATCTTCTGACCCATGCGATTCTCCTCTATTCAGTAATGGTCAGCGTTACATGGCTGCTGCGATGACGAATGCGTCCGGCGCGACCGCGCGCCATCGGCCGATAACGGTAAAACGTCCGTCCTTCATCCACCATGATAGTCTTAATTATAAACTCATCCGTGTCCACACGCCGGCGCACTTCTCTGGCGCGCCACTCGGCGTTGGCTACCGCAGAATCCAATAGTTTCAACATAGGTTCGGCGGAACGCTTTAACGTGAACTCCAAAATATCACGCGCTTCTATCACGCGCTTGCCGCGGATCATATCCGCTACAAGCCGCGCCTTGCGTGCTGAGACGCGCGAATTGCTTAGTTTTGCCCGGGCTTCCAGCATTGCCTGGTCTCCTGTCTATTTGCCGCCCGCGTGTCCGCGGTACGTGCGCGTTGGGGCGAATTCGCCCAATTTATGACCCACCATGTTTTCGGTGACAAACACAGGAATAAATGTTTTTCCGTTATGCACCGCAACGGTCAATCCGACCATATCCGGAATAATCATGGAGCGCCGCGACCATGTCTTGATCACGCGTCTGTCGCGCTCTCGCTGTTGCTTCAGCACCTTCTGCAACAGGTGGTCGTCAATGAAATAGCCTTTCTTCAGCGAACGGGACACCTGTTTTCTCCTTTATCTGTTATGCCCGTCAACGGCTCTATACCACACAGCCGGAACGCCGGCGCAGGTCTTGACAGTTGGCGTACGCTTCTATGCATTGCGCCGCCTGATAATAAACTTGTTCGAAATTTTCTTTTTCTTGCGCGTCTTATACCCCTTGGTGGGCACGCCCCAAGGCGTCACGGGATGACCGCCACCTGATGAACGGCCTTCACCGCCGCCATGTGGATGGTCCACAGGGTTCATCACCACGCCGCGCACTTTCGGACGTCGTCCCAGCCAACGCGAACGTCCGGCCTTGCCCAGGTTAATGTTGCCATGCTCTTCGTTGCCCACCGCGCCAAAAGTGGCCTTGCATTCACCAAGTACGCGGCGCATCTCGCCCGAGGGCAGACGCAACACAACAAACTTGCCTTCCTTGGCAAGGAGCTGACATTTGTTGCCCGCCGCGCGCGCTATCTGGCCGCCTTTGCCCGGCGTGAGTTCAACATTGCTCACCACGCTCCCCAATGGCATATTGGCAAGCGGCATGGCGTTGCCGGCCTCGAATTCAGCCTTTTTTCCGCTGGTAATCGTCTGTCCAACCTTGAGGGAGGACGGCGCCACAATATACCGTTTCTCGCCGTCAACATATACTATTAATGCTATGTTGGCGCTGCGATTGGGATCATATTCAATCGCGGTCACTTTGCCGGGAATTCCGTCTTTGTCGCGTCGGAAGTCAACTACGCGGTACAGGCGTTTCGCGCCGCCGCCACGCCGACGCATGGTAATGCGTCCATGATGGTTGCGTCCGCTGATACGTTTCTTGGGCCGCAGCAGTTTCTTTTCCGGTTTCTTATCAGTCAATTCCGAAAAGTCCGCGACCGTCATGGCGCGTCGGGACGGGGTATAGGGTTTAAATCTTTTGAGAGGCATTCGTTTGTTCTCCGTCAGATCAGTTCAATTGCATCGCCCGCACGCAAGGTGATAATCGCTTTTTTCCAGTGGGCGCGCCGGCCGGTGCTGCGCGTGCCCATTTGCCTGCGCAGCTTACCGCGGCAATTCATCGTGTTCACCGCGACCACTTTCACCTCTTCCTTACGGAACATCTCTTCTATGGCGTCCTTGATTTGGCGCTTGTTTGCCCTTGGATTAACACGAAACACGTACTGGTTTCCTTTTTCGCGCAAAATCTGTGACTCTTCAGTCACAATGGGACGATCTATAATTTTGTGGTATTCCAACATCATGACAATCGCTCCTCGAGTTTGCTCACTGCGTCTTTCTGGAGCACCACATGGGTTGCGTGAATGACGTCCAAGGCGTTGACCTCAGCGGCTGTGCGCACTTTCACGTCCGGGATATTCCGCGACGACAGCAATAAAGCCGGATGATATTCCGCAGTCACCAGTAGTGTGCGTCGTCTTTCCGGCGCCACGTTGTTCAACATGGTTACAACGGTTTTTGTCTTAGGCTCATCAATGCGCATGACATCAAGCACACAGAGGCGCTCCGACCGCGTCCGGTCGCTCAGCAATCCGCTAAGCGCCTTGCGTTTCATGCTCACTGTAGTGCCCGGTTTGTAACTGCGCGGGCGTGGGCCAAAAATGGTGCCGCCGCCACGCAACAACGGATCACGGATACTGCCACGCCGCGCGCGGCCCGTGCCTTTTTGACGGTACGGCTTCTGCCCACCGCCGGCAACTTCCGCGCGTTCTTTGGTCTTGTGCGTACCCTGCCGCAACGAGGCCATCAGCCCCACGACGACGTCATGCACCAGCGTTTCGCTCACAACAACGTCGAAAACCGTGTCGCTTGCTTCCACGGCGCTCTGTTCGACGCCTTCCATATTCATTGTTTTCAGGGCTACCATAATTACTTGGCTCCCTTCAGTGTATGTTTGACTTCAACCATGCCGCCATTCGCGCCGGGCACGGCGCCTTTGATAACCAGTAAATTCTTTTCCGGCATGACATCCATCACTTCCAGGTTCTGTATAGTTACATGACTGTTGCCCATGCGCCCGGGCAGTTTCTTGCCTTTTACAACCTCGGCCGGATCGGCGCTTGCGCCAACGGAACCCGGCGCCCGATGAAAATGCGAACCATGCCCGCCGGGGCCGCCGCTGAAATTGTGGCGTTTGATTACACCGGCAAAACCGCGTCCCTTGCTTAACCCGGACACGTCCACGCGATCACCTTTCTTGAAGATGTCCGTCCGGACTTCATCGCCCGGTTTAAGGGCCTCATCGTCTTCCACCTTGAACTCCTTCAATACGCGTTTGGGCGTCACGCCGGCGCGTTTGAAGTGTTGCAGCAGCGGCTTCGTGCATCGCTTCTCTTTTTTATCGCCGAACCCGACCTGTACAGCCTCATAGCCGTCGTTGGCGCGGGTCTTCCGCTGGACCACCGTGCAGGGGCCCGCTTGAAGCAGCGTTACGGGTATCCACAGGCCGTCTTCCGTAAAAACACGGGTCATCCCAAGTTTCAACCCTAACAAACCTTTCAGCATCGTTCTTATCCTCACAACGGGGCATATCCCTGAC
>SLFT01000029.1 GCA_007124105.1 Candidatus Hydrogenedentota bacterium
CGGTCGACAGTTTCAACACTGGCTACCCCTACACCATGACGCCGCTGCCCATCGCCTTTCCCGACGACAGTAACACCTATAACCTCGCCAGCGACACAACCCGGCAGTTCCAATGGATGATAGGTTCGTCGCTGCTTGCGGCGCCGCTGCTGCATAAAAACTACGACAAAACCAATCTGATGAATATCTATCTGCCTCAAGGCCGCTGGATTCTGTTTGGCGCCGGAGAAGTTTTCGAGGGCCCACAAACATTAACAGACTTCACCATGCCTTTGGATCAGGCGCCGGTTTTTGTAGGTGGAAAAGGAATTCTGCTGTTGCGCGACCTCAAGGATGACCATCTGTATGCAGAAGTCTATTCCGTATCCAAGGATGATCAAAAAGCATCCTTTTATCTCAAGGGCGACGGGAACGTCATCACCATAGAAAATAGGCTGAAAGGCGATGGAATCACAAACGCCTTCGTAAGAGATGAGACAAACGGAAAAACAATCCCGCACAGGCTTGATGAAAAACGAAACGCCGTTGTCTTTATACCTGAAGTGAATCGAATCTATACGGTTTTTTGCAACTGATATTCGAAGTTTTTCTTCACGGAATTCTCTTGTGTCGTCATCCATAGTTTTCATCCACACCTGACATGGTGACTTATTGTATCAGAGATAGATGAATGAGGTGCAGAATCGCAAAGATTATTACTGCTTGGATTTATGTCGTTGGTTCAATTTTATGGTTCTTTTCCCGGGCATTGTAATAATCCTGTGACCTCTTGCCTAAAGGACAAGAGACCGCCGAATATTCCTTTTCTAACAGGAAGGATTTTATGATCTTATCAACTGCTGGAGCATGTAGAATTCGTCTCACATTAGCGTGTAATGCTACACTCCATGCTACACACATCTTTTTAACGCAAAAAAGCCAGCAACTTGTGATCGTAAATTTTTGGAATATAATGTTTTGGCGCGCCCAGCAGGACTCGAACCTGCGGCCTCTTGCTCAGGAGCAAGCGCTCTATCCAACTGAGCTATGGGCGCCTCTGTTTGTATTATGCTACCACAGCGGATAGGTTCTTGTGGCGCTGTGTCAGACCGCTTTGCATTTTCGGGTGGCGTTATGGAACACTTGCGGCAGGTTGATGAACGATGAGTTGAAAGGCGTAATGATGATAACGGTACTGTTGCTTGTAATGTTGGCGACCGGCGTTGTGGCTGCGGCGGATGTGACGACCTTTCCTGTGCCCGACGCGGCTCCCGATTCGCCATACACGGTTGTCGTGGATGGTGTTGCCGTGCCGGTGGAAAAGTGCGGGGTGGTGTTGCCGGTGTATTATGCGCGGGTGGTGGTGTCGGGCGCGCATCCAACCTATTGTGGATGTCTGCCGATAGTTCAAGGGTGAGGACGGGTTCGCCAAGGTGGTCGCCAATAGCGAGATTCAGGAGAAAGGCGGCAACCTCAGCATTCCCCTTTACGCGCGCCTGGAAAGCGCGTCGGGTATAATGGCCGCAGAAGACCACGGCGTCTACCATGCCAATAATCTGAAGCAGGCCATTGCAGAATGGCAGCAGAGAGCGACAGGGTTGCGGCAGTCCATGGAAGACCTATTTGAGATGCTTGAAAAAGGCGGTCCGCAGATAACACAGAGTCCCGCAGATGCACAATCTTCCGTAGGAGACAAGAAATGAGCGAACGGAACAATAACCATCCCGGCCCAGACTACGCGCAACTACTCGCGGAGGTGAAAGCGCGCGTCCGCTCGGCGCAATACGCCGCGCTGAAAGCGGTCAATACCGAACTGGTCGGACTGTATTGGGATATCGGCTGGATGATCGCCGAACGTCAGGAAAAGGCCGAGTGGGGCAGGGCAGTCGTGGAAAATCTGTCCGATGATATGTAGAACTGGTAAAAAATGGTCGTACAGCCCGGGTTAAGCGCCAACATGGCAGCCACCAAAAAAGATGTTCAGGTTTGTCCTTGTTTCACTTCGCAAGGCGCAGCCAGTTCGCCCTTTAGATACATTTCCTCGAGGGACGTTATGCGCGCGCGGATGCGTGTGTTCGTCAGTGCATGGTGGTGGGAAACCGCGACTTTGAGGTAGTTGCCTGTGTGCCCTGTCCACAGGCCGTCTTGTTGGCTTTCGAACAACACTTCCATCTCGCGTCCGAGCCATTGTTGTTGAAAGGCGCGTCCTTTTTCGCGACCAAGCGCGCGCAATTGCATACTGCGCCTGTGCATGGTTTCCCTGGCGACTTTGTCCGGCAGGCGCGCGGCGGCAACCTGGGGCCGCTCGCTGTATTGGAATACGTGCAGATACTGGAGCGGACTTTCCCTGATAAGATCGCATGTGGCGGCAAAGTCCTCCTCCGTTTCACCCGGGAAACCGACCATGACGTCCGCGCCCATGCCGATGCCCGGCGCCGCCGCCGCCGCATGGGCCAAAAACGCGCTGTAGTCCGCCGGCGTGTATGGTCTTCCCATGGCGCGCAGCACCTTTTCGGAACCCGATTGCAGCGGAATATGTAAATGCGGCGCCAGTGCGTGATCGTCGGTGGCCATGCGCGGCAACAACGCGTACGGGACTGTATTGAGTTCTATTGACGAGATGCGGATGCGCGGCCTGGGACGGAGCGCGTCAAGGGCGTCCACCAGCTGTACGATGTCCCGGTCGCCATCCTGGTACATCCCGAGATTGACGCCAGTGAGCACAAGTTCCTGTGCGCCCCTGTGAACCAGCGCCGCCGCCTCGGCGCGCGCGTCGTCGAAGCGGCGCGACCGGGAACGCCCCCGCGCGAAGGGGACATAACAATAGGTACACATGGTGTCGCACCCGTCCTGAATCTTTACGTTGACGCGCCGCGTGATGGGCGGCCCGTCATCAGCGAAAGGCAGCGTGAACATCTCAGGCGCCGGCCGATCCCGCGCCACAGTGGGTTTGCCTCTTTCAAGGGATGCAAGATAGGCGGGCAATGCCATTTTGGCGTCATTGCCGAGGACCACGTCCACGCCGTCCATTGCGGCAATGGTTGCGCCTTCGGTCTGAGCGTAACAGCCGATGACAACCGTAACCGCGCCGGGATTCTGACGGGTAAAGCGGCGAATCATCTTGCGCGATTTTGCTTCGGCTTCCGTTGTCACCACACAGGTGTGGATGATCCCGAGGTCGGCCTGGTTGCCGAAGGCCGTCAGACCATAGCCCGCTTCGCGCAGCTGGTCTTCAATAAGCCGCGTTTCCGCCTGGTTTACGCGACAGCCGAGCGTATATATGCAGGCGGTCTTCATCTTCGGGACATCCGGGGACAAAGTCACGTTGCCGTTTCCGCCTGGTTCAGCAGCCACCGGGTGAACAGGCGCACGCCATAGCCGGTGGCGTGTTTGCTGTTAAGATAAGACACGTTTTTAACGCCCCAGGCCGTGCCCGCAATATCAATATGCGCCCAGGGCGTATCGCCCACAAACTGCTTCAAGAACGCAGCGGCCGTCACGGTGCCCGCTTCGCGGTCCGGACCGATGTTGCTGAGGTCGGCGTGGTTGCCTTCCATCATCTTTTCGTATTCCTCCCATAGCGGGAGCCGCCACAGCCGTTCGCCGGTTTCCCGGCCCGCTTCAATCAATTGATCAATAGCCGCGTCGTCGGTTCCAAGCACGGCCGCGGCGCAGTGTCCCAGCGCGATGATGACGGCGCCGGTCAACGTGGCGATATCCACGATACAGTCGGGCTTGTAATGGTCCACTGTGTACGCCATGGCGTCCGCTAGAATCAAGCGCCCTTCGGCGTCCGTGTTATGCACTTCGATGGTTTTGCCGTTGTAGGCGCGCACTATGTCGCCGGGCGTCTGGGCCTTGCCGTCGGGCATGTTCATCACGGTGGGCGCCACGCCGACGACATTGATTGCGGGCTTGAGGTGCGTCAACACCATCATGGTGCATAATACCGCCGCGGCGCCGCACATATCGTATTTCATCTCGTGCATTTTCGATCCGGGCTTCAGCGATATGCCGCCGCTGTCGAAGGTGACGCCTTTGCCAACCAGCGCGATGGTGCGTTTCGCGTCCGGGTGACGATAGTCGAGAAAGATTAGTTTGGGCGGTTCCTCGCTGCCGTGGGCCACACCGAGCAATGCGTTCATGCCCAGTTCCGCCATCTTCTCGTGATCAAACACCGTGCAACTGCACTGTGAATCTTCGACGTTTGCAATCTCTTCTGCGGCCAGGGCCAATATGCCCGGCGTCATGTCGTTGGCGGCGGTATTCGCAAAATGCCGCGCCCCGTTCGTTGCCAGCGACACCAGCGCGGCAGTTTGACATTCGGCGCCCAGCGCTTCGAGAGCAACATCGGCGGCGGCGATGATGGTAATTTCGGAAACGGGCGTCGGCGCTTCGTCTGCTTCAGTTTTTTTGTAGGTGTCGAAAACGTACTGGCCGAGATTCACGCCCTCGACAAAAGCTGCCGCGGGCGCTTCGCTGAACGCCGTGACGTCAAGGTACAGATGACGCACCCGGTGTCGGCCAAATGTTGCCACCGCCGCGCCGGCGGCGCGACGCATGGTCTCCGCGTCAAGCGTCTCGCGTTTGCCAAGCCCAAGCACCAGCACGCCTTTATAAGCCCGCGAAGGGGTGGGCAGATAATAACAGGTTTTGGCTTTGCCCGTGATTATCTCCTTGTCTATCAACGCCTGCAAGATCACCTCGTCCTCTTCGGCCAGTGCAGCGCTGTTCAAGGGAAACTCTCTGTGGTACGCGGGAACAACCAGGCAGGTCTCGCCGTCTTCAAAGGCCAGTTCATCCGCCTTTACCACGTTGATCATTGTAATCATGTCTGTCTTCATTTTCATCAGGGAAATCCTTTCTCTGGTTATTGGGCATATCCGTTTCAGCCGACGGCGCACACGGGTTGTTCCACGCGGCCTTCAAGCCAATGTCCTCGAAAGCCGGTGACCCGCGCACGTACCATAGCGCCGACTTGCAGGGACGCGCCAGACACCGTGATGGCGCGATAGCCCGCGGTGCGACCGTTCATCTGTCCCGGTTCCCGTGGATGCGGGCCTTCAAGCAGCACTTCCTGTATGGAACCGGTCAACGCCTGTTGTTGCTCTGCATTGATGCGTTCCTGTGTTGCAATGACGCGAGCCAGCCGCTCGTTTTTTATTGCGCGGGGTACATCATCGTTTAGTTGCGCCGCCACAGTGCCGGGCCGCGGCGAATACTTGAAGGGAAACACCTGGCTGAAGCGCACTTGTTCCAGCACCCGCATGGTCTGTTCGAAATCGGCGTCCGTCTCGCCTGGAAACCCTACGATCAAGTCCGCGCTAATTTCAATATCCGGCACAACGCGGCGCAGATAGTCGGTTTTATCGAGATACTCGGCGCGGGTATGCCGTCGGCGCATGGCCTTCAGAACGTTGTCGGAACCCGCCTGAAAGGGCAAGTGTACGTGCGAGCACAGCGAGGGCCGCGACGCCATCAGGTCGGACAAGGCATTGGTCCAGTCGCGGGGGTGCGGCGAGGTAAAGCGTACCCGCGCCAGTCCCTCCAAACTGGAGACGTCGTCCAGCAATTCGAGGAAACCATAGTCGGCGTTTGCGCGATAGGCATTGACGTTCTGGCCGAGCAGCCATAATTCACGGGCGCCCTTTGTTATCATGGCGCGCGCCTCGCGCAGGATGCCCTCTGGCGAACGCGACACCTCGCGGCCGCGGGTTTGCGGGACAATGCAAAACGAACAGTGGTTGTTGCATCCCTTGGTTATGGCGATGTATGCGCGGATGCCTTCGACATGGTCGCGGTCAATCCATTGTTCCGGCACAAATTCACGAACCGGCCCGTCCCAAGGCTGCCATTCGGTGCGACACAAGCGCTCACCGCGCTTAACAGCGTCCAGCAATTCCGGCAGCGCAAATAAGTTGTCCGGACCAAACACCAAGTCCACCAACGGCTCCCGGTCAAGCAATGCCTGCCCCTCCTGCTGCGCCACACATCCCGCCACCCCTACGATCAACGCCGGGTTGCGCCGCTTCAACGGACGCAACGTTCCCAGAAAGCTGTAGACTTTATTTTCGGGGTTGGCGCGCACGGAACAGGTGTTCACCAGTATCAAGTCCGCCGCGTCAGGCGTATCCGCAGGCGCATAGCCCCGAACGTCAAGCATGGACAGCATCCGTTGCGTGTCATGCTCGTTCATCTGACAGCCATAGGTTTTAATGAAGACCTGTTTGTTCATTGTTTCAGTGCTCTGGCAGGGGTATTCCGAATAGGGGCTGTATTATAAAGGATGCAGCCGGCTTGGCGCATCCACTGAAAAAACAGAGCACAAGAACGCCAGAACACGGGGCAATACGATAAACCCGGGGTGTTAACGGCGACCTTTTTTTCGTGGTCCTGGTGCGGATGCGGGCTGCGGCGCTAAACAGTTCCAAGAAAAGAAAAATGGAGCTGGAACGGGGAGTCGAACCCCGGACCTCGTCATTACGAGTGACGCGCTCTACCAGCTGAGCTATTCCAGCCCCGGAGGGGATGGTAAGATTGCAGCGTTTTGGGCTGCCTCTTACCGGATGTATTTTATCTGAAAGAGAACGGGTATATCAATTCCACGAACATAATGGCGCAGGAAAGGAGTGGTTCAGGGTTCGAACCGCGCGTACAGTTCAATTTCGTTTTCCGGCCATGGCGCGGGCGGCTGAAAATCGGGACAGGTTGCGGGGCGCGGCGCTGTGATGCGGGTTGCGCGACAGGTTTGTATTCTCCAGCCTATCGCAGCGCGGCGCAGGGATTGTTTTAGTAATTCGACGGCGGGCGGCGAGGTGATGTTGGGGATATTGCCGATGCGCGCAACGAATCGCGCTCCAGGGCGACAGGCGGCGGCGCAGGCGCGCCATGTCTGGGCCAGGTCGGCGATGTACGATTCCGCGCTTTGCTGGGAAATCTGGCCGCGCGCGTCGTTTTCTGGGAAAGGTGGGCCGCCTGCCAGCCAGTTGCGCAGCCACTGGTCGCACGCATAGCTGTTCAGGCCGTAATAGGGCGGCGAGGTGATGACCCAGTCAAACAAGGGATGTTGCGTCGTGCGTGTGATGTTTCTGCTGTCGGCTTCATACACCGCGCCGGGCGCTGCGGCGGGTTGTTTCGTCAGCAGATAGCGAGCGCGCATCTGAATCATGTCCAGTACGTTGCGCCTTGGCGGTTGCCTCCTGGCTTGTGTCCAGAATGCCAGTGCATTGTCAGGCTGGGGCGCAAAATCCGCGGGCAAATGATTCGAGAAATAGCGAGGCGCGTCGGGGCGCGTTGGACCGTGCAACATGCCCAGCAGCAGCGCGTGGAGTACGCTTTCTTCCGGAGAGTTGTGGGTATTGTGGGCGAAGTGGGCGCGACACTGACACAGCGCCTCAAGCGTTTCGGGTGTGTAAGCCCGTCTCCAGAACAGCCCGGACGGCGGGGGGCCGGGTTCCGTGTCGGCCAGGATGCGCGCGGCTATGCTTATGACGGCGTCGGGTGTTGCGCGAGACAGTTTTGCGCGAGCGACGATTGCCGCCGCGCGATTGGCGTCAATGCCGACTGCGCCCATACCGCGCAGCCGCGCTGCGAACAAAGCGGCGCCGCCGCCGCAAAATGGGTCCAGCAGCCACTGGCCGGGACGCGCGGATTTTATACGATCCAGGGGAAACCGAAGCGGGAACCGTGTGAAGTACGGGCATATCCCATTCATTCGGTGTTCCTGTTTCGTGTGCGCGGCGTACTCCATTAGCACCCTGTCGGTCGTCTTCCATCATCAGTATAAAGAAGTTGGCGTATGTTGTTCACGCTTCAGCGCGCTGACTTGTTCGAGTGCCCGGTGTTACTCCGCGCGCTAACGCGTGAACAATATACTCGGTGAATATGTCTCCGGGTTGTGTGGTTAAAGCACTGCGAGGTATTGGCGGATTTCTTCGATGAGCAGTTCCGTTTCCATGGCGATGTCGCTGGAGATCAATTCCATTTGAAAAGGGTAGATATCATAGGCGATGCGGTATATGAGCAGCCACAAACATACAACGATGATTAACCCGCCGTTCAGAATGCCCATGTATCGGCGCAGCAGACACCCGTACACGCCGGTGTAATGACGCAATGAATAAAGGCGGCGACCCTTGCGCAAGGACGCGTCTGCTTCGGTGTTATTGACGCGCAGGCGTTCGAACATGTTGCTCATTATCGCGAGCAGCAGCGGATACAACATGCCCAGCGTCAGCAGCGCGGCAACGACGGCGCGCCAGATAAGCGGGATGTGAGATTCCCACTCGGCGCGCTGGGTGGTGTTGTGGGCAATCATAAGCGCGGTCAGCATGATCAATAGGGCAATCATTCCAAGGGCGGGCGCGGCTTTTCCAATCCACACGTGCGGCACGGCGCGCGCGCTTTTTCCGCTGACGCCGAGATGTTGCAGCAACCAGCCCAGCGAATACACGAACAGGAATGCGAACGCCGTTTCAACGAGCAACGTTATCGGCAGGAACAGGCGAAAATACTGGAGCGTTAACAGCTGGTTATATCCTTCCTCAAACGTTTCCAGCGCCTTCAATGCTTCTTCAATCCGCAAGAGGGCATTGTGCAGCGGGGACGCGACAACGCCGCCGTCCATCTGTGAAATGTCTGCGCGCACCTGGGCGGCGTCCCGCTGTATTTCCAGCGCGGCGATCAATTGAGGCGCGGACGGTTGAGAATCCGCGTCGTTGTCGCCCATGAGCCTTGCGCCCATCATGGCGAGGTTTTCCAGCCAGTTGTCCCAGTCGCGTGTGTCGCCGCGCTGGATGTCCTCTCTCGCGCGCGCTACGATCATTTTTTCGCATTCCACCAGGGGACGGATGATTTGTCGCGCGATCTCGCGGCGTCGCTCGAGATAGCGTTGCCCCTGTTGCGGCATGCTTTCGTGCCATAGCGGTTCCGGGAACAGTACCGGCGCATCCGAGGCGTTCGCGCGTGTAATAAGCGCGATCAACTCGGTTAAATCCGTTTCCGGACCCAGACCGGCGGCAAGGGCCGCCGCCTCCAGATAACGAGGCAATACATTGGCCGGCGGATTGACGCCCGCCTCGCGAAACCGCTCGCGCGCCTCCTCATATTGACCGTCTTCGTAAAGGGCGCACCCATAATTAATGATGAGCGAAGCGTTGCGCGGGTTAATCCTGTAGGCGATGTCATACGTTTCCAGGATATTTTCGGGCTCTTCAACTTGCGCCAGCGCCTCCACATAACGCGCGGGCGGCTGTTCGTTATCTTCCATTTCCCGTCGCACAACTGTTCGTAAAATAGGGCGCGCCTGAGCGGGATGCAGCGTGAGCGCCATGCGATACTGGGTTTCGCTTCTGTCGTAGCGCAGATAGCCCTCGGAAAACCACAGCGCGAAAGTGAACACAAGTACCAGGACGACAAGAAGCCGGAAGGCATGTCGAATACGGCGCGCCCAGGTGTAATCGTAAGTGCCTGTGGCGGTGTTCTTCCTGGTCGTTTGTGAAATCACCCGCCGCCCCCCATCAAATGCCGCGCAATCCGCTTGCCCTCCTCGACGCCGGGCTGGTCAAAGGTGTTTACATGGTACAGGCGTCCCGCCATTGCCGTTTCCACCTCGAGCATGTACAACAGCTGCGCCAGCGCATACGCGTCGAGCCGGGACAGGATGATGCGCATCACAGGGCGGCCACTGCTTTTGAGCGCATCCATCGTGCCGCGCAGTTCCGCAGCCATCAGTTTGTTCATGGTTTTCCCGCGCAGATAGTCAAGTTCCTTGATTTGGGTCAATGTTTCGGGAATGCGCAACGACGTATCGAAACGGCGCAGTTCGAGGATATTGAAAATTTTGTTGTTCGGCCCCTCGCGGTATAGTTGCACCTGCGAATGCTGGTCAGTGGCGCCCAGCGCCTTGATGGGGGTCTGCCCTGCGA
>SLFT01000465.1 GCA_007124105.1 Candidatus Hydrogenedentota bacterium
ATTGACGGGATTGACGGGATTGACGGGATTGACGGGATTGACGGGATTGACGGGATTGACGGATGCCGCATCTACATTGACGCGTATCTCTTGATTTCCACGGGGTTTCGTCCAACTTTTGATTCAAGAAGGCGTCATGCCCGATAGTTACAATACGTATGCGTACCCGGCAGCCCCCTGTGCGCACGATGCCCATCCCTGCGAAAAATATGGCGGAGAGGGTGGGATTCGAACCCACGGTACGGTGAAACCGCACAACGGCTTTCGAGGCCGCCGCCTTCAACCACTCGGCCACCTCTCCTAGTCGTCCCTATTGTAGCAGATATGCCTCGACCATTTCAGCGTACAGCCCGACCGTTCGTTGCCAGCGTTGGAGCAAAATTGTCGTATTTGCGCAAAAACAAGTATAATACAGACGATTTTGGGACACACCAGAAGTACCAGTATATTGGGCCGGATACAGGCGTTGCCCGCAACGCCGAAGTATACGGTGAGTTCCATTGCACTTCACGCACCCCGCACAGCAACGGATTCTTTTTTCATGACGCCTGGCCCCTGAAAAGAAAACAATGCGCGGGTGTAACGCCATAACCTTAGTACAACAGTTGGAGGATAGTTTATGTCATCACGTGTATACAATTTCTCGGCAGGACCGGCAACACTGCCCCTGCCCGTGCTTGAGCAGGCCCGCGAAGAGTTCCTGGCGTATCCGGGCGCGGGCGCTTCCATCATGGAGATCAGCCACCGCTCGAAGGTGTTCACCGCCGTTATTGAAGAAGCGCAGTCGAATATCAAAACGCTTCTTGGCATCTCCGACGATTATGTCGTGCTGTTCACGCCCGGCGGCGCAACCATGCAATTTACCATGCTGGCCATGAATTTTCTGAACGGCGGCACAGCGGATTACCTGCATGTTGGTTCCTGGGCGTCCAAAGCGGTCAAGGACGGCGCTCGTTTCGGTACAACGCGCATCGCCTGGGACGGCAAGCCGGACGGCTTCAAACGGATGCCCGCCGACAACGAACTTGATCTTGACAGCAACGCCGCTTACGTACACTTCACCTCGAACGAAACCATCCAGGGCATACAGTTTCAAAAAGAGCCGGACGCATCGGGGAAACCTTTGTTCTGCGACGCGTCGTCCGATTTCCTGTGCCGTCCTATAGACATTGACAAATACGGTCTGTTATACGCGGGCGCGCAGAAGAATGTAGGACCCTCGGGCACCGCCGTGGTCATCTTGCGCAAGGACATGCTCGACCGGATTCCCGAGAACCTGCCGCCGCTCCTTGATTACAAAGTAATGGCCGACAACAATTCACTGTACAACACGCCCTCGACTTTTACCATCTACATCATCGCGCTGGTGACCCGCTGGGTACTGCAAGAGATCGGCGGGCTTGAAAAGATGGAAGGCATCAACCGTGAAAAAGCGCGGATGTTGTACGACGTCATTGACAGCAGCGACGGCTTCTATCGCGGTCACGCGCAGCCTCAAAGCCGTTCCATCATGAACGTCACATTTCGCGTGGGCACGGAAGAACAGGAGAAGATGTTTATTGAACAGGCAACAGCCGCAGGACTGGACGGACTGAAAGGGCACCGTTCCGTTGGCGGTTGCCGCGCGTCCATCTACAACGCCATGCCCGCTGCGGGCGTGGAAGCGTTACGAGATTTTATGCTGGCGTTTCAACGGGCAAACGGCTGAGCCAGGTATTGCTCTTTTCTTCGACTGTAAAAACGAGCGCGATATGACAGGGATCATGCTTCGCGCTCGTATTTTTTCTTCACCACATATCAATGCGCCGCTATGCGCTTATGGCTTTCTTAAACCATTCTTCCATGCAATCATCGTAAATCTGACGCGTCATCAATTTATCGCGCAACAAGGTGGGCGCGCGTTGCGGCTTGAAATCTGGAAGCAGCATAATCTCTTCGAGGGTTTGGCGAGTTTTTTGCCAGCCGTAATTTTCGATGGCCCAGTGGGCAATCCACAACATCTTGTAAAAATCCGGGCCATTCCCATCGCCCATACTTACCGCATCACAAAAGCTGCGCGCCAGATGCATGGCCTGTTGTCTTGATTCGTTTATTACCATAACAGAACCCTTTCGTCCTTAACGCATTTTCCACGTTATCTTCGTTCCATCGTAATAAACATACCAGCCGGCCAATTTATTCACAGGTAGAATGCGCGCGCTAAAAACAAAGCCGCGCAGACCAGGCTATACTTTCCATGGGCGGCGAACAAAAAAGCGCCGGACGCGTTTACGCGTCCGGCGCATATCTGTTGTATCTATGGCGCGATCAGGAAACCATGAAAAGGGGCGCAAGCACAAGCGAAATAACGCACATGAGCTTGATGAGGATATTGATGGAAGGTCCGACCGTATCCTTGAGCGGGTCGCCCACTGTGTCGCCGACAACCGCGGCCTTGTGCGCATCGGAGTTTTTGCCGCCGAAGTGGCCTTCTTCAATATATTTCTTGGCGTTGTCCATGGCGCCGCCTGAGTTGGCGGTCTGGATGCCAAGCATAACGCCCGTGGCAATAGCGCCGACAAGTACGCCCGCGAGCCCTTCGGCGCCGAGAACGAATCCGACAACCAGCGGGGTAAGAATCGCCAGGCCGCCGGGGAGCAACATACCGTTGATGGCGCCCTGGGTGGCGATGCTGACGCAGGTGGTGCTGTCGGGCATCACGCCTTCCTTGCCTTCTTTCAGTCCGGGGATGTCGCGGAACTGACGCCGCACTTCAAGAATCATGGTGTCCGCGCACTTGCCCACGGCGCGGAACAGCATGGACGAGAAGAAGAAGGGAAGCATGGCGCCGATGAGAATACCGGCGAGAATTTGCGGGTCGGAAATACTGACAGTCTGAATGTTCGCCGAAAGCATAAACGCGCTTAGCAGGCCGATGGCCGCGAAGGCCGCCGAACCAATGGCAAAGCCCTTACCGATGGCGGCGGTGGTGTTGCCCACGGCATCCAGATTATCGGTAATCTCGCGTACTTTCGGGTCCATGCCGGCCATTTCCGCGATGCCGCCCGCGTTGTCCGCAATAGGACCGTAGGCGTCAACGGCAACAACCATGCCCGTGGTGGCCAACATGCCGAGCGCGGCAATGGCAATACCGTACACACCCGCGAAATGGTAAGCGCCCAGCACGGCCAGGGCCAACACAATAACCGGCAGCGCCGTGCTCTGCATGCCTACCGCGGTGCCTTCGGTGACGGCAATGGCGGGGCCGGTCTGGCACCGTTCGGCCAATTTTTGTACGGGCTTGAACTTACCCGAAGTAAAGTATTCGCTGGTAAAGCCGACGGCCATGCCCGCAACAACGCCGATAATGCAGGCGATGGCGGGACTGAAGCGTCCATATTCAACGCCTTCCAGTATGAACGCTTCGCCGCGAATCAGGGCATAGAAAAGTACGCCCAGAATGGCCAGGGCGGCGGCAACATAGGTGCCCATCATCAACGCGCTCTGCGGATTCGACTGGGCGAACATCTTGACGTACATGACGCCGATAATAGAAGCGATTATGCCGATACTGGCGGCGAAGAAGGGGAAGGCGCGCACATATTCGCTGGCGCCGCCCACGTCAAGCGCTGTTGTTATCGTCATTGCCACAGCAAGGGATGCGATAATAGACGCCACATACGATTCGAGCAGGTCGGCGCCCAGGCCGGCCACGTCGCCCACGTTGTCGCCCACGTTATCAGCGATAACAGCAGGGTTGCGCGGATCGTCTTCAGGAATGCCCGCCTCGACCTTGCCCACCAGGTCGGCGCCCATGTCCGCGCCCTTGGTAAAGATACCGCCGCCGGCGCGACCAAACAAGGCCACCAGCGACGCGCCCATGGCGTAGCCGTTTACAATCACCGGATTACCGTTAAAGACCTTGTAGACAATAACCAGGCCGAGCAACGCGATGCCGACCACGCCCAGGCCCATCACCGCGCCGCCGCTGATGGCAACGTCCAGCGCCGCCTTGATGCCGCCGCTTTCCGCTGCCGCGGCTGTACGCGCGTTCGAACGCGTGGCAATGGTCATGCCAAGGATGCCCGCGAGCGCGCTGGCAAAAGCGCCGCAAACAAAGGCGATGCCGGTTTGATAATTCAGACCGATATCAGGCCTGACCATGCCAAGCATGGACAGCAGCGCAAATATAACAACAATAAACGATAGTACCCACGTGTACTCGCGTTTCAGAAAGGCCGCCGCGCCGGCCTGCACGGCCAAAGACAACTCTTCCATTTTCTTTGTGCCCTGGGGCTTTGACAGCACATATTTTGCGAGATACACAACAAACATTAGCGCCAGTACGGCGCATACAGCAGCAGTCTTCAGGAACATAGAACTCTCCTTCCTTACTTATGTTTTGAACCAGAGAAAGATACAACAACATGAAATGCGTGTGCATTATCGCATATTCATGATAGAATCCGCTACTCTAACACCTTTTCCTTTTTAAGTGCTTGATATGCCGCGTTTTGCTCGGCCTCTTTCTTGCTGCGTCCTTCGCCGCGTCCGCATGGCCGGTCATTTATACGCACTTCCACTTCAAAACGTTTGCGATGGTCGGGGCCAGTGCTCTGTACCACATCAAACTGGGGCAGCGCATAACGCCGCGCCTGGCAATGAGTCTGCAACATGGACTTGTAATCCCAGGCCGGTTGCTCTACGCCGCATCCGGCGAGGTCGTCCGAAAAGGTTTTGAGCACAAAAGCCAATGCCGTCTTCCACCCGGCGCTCTTGTATACAGCGCCGATAACGGCTTCCAGCGAATCAGCCAGAAGCGCGTTGCGCCGACGTCCACCGACGCCTTCTTCTCCTTTGCCCAGGCGTATCAACGGCGCGATCCCGAGTTTACGCGCTGCCCGCGCCACAGCGTTTCTGTTTACCACTGTTGCGCGTAATTTCGTGTAATCGCCGGGGGCGAGTCCGGGCAGTTCTTCGAACAGGTAATGGGCCACTGCCAACCCGAGCACGGCGTCGCCCAGGAACTCCAGCGCTTCGTAATCACGGAGCGTTTTATCATCACTCTCCGCCAGATATGAGGCGTGGGTCAACGCGTGATCAAGTAGTGTGTAGTCCGGCAAATCAATCCCCACCCCGCTCATGAATACGCGCAGCGCATTTTCACGGCATTCCATGGGCTCATTTTTCACTGCGATGGTTTCCTATCCATGACGTCGAAACACCAGCGTTGCATTATGGCCGCCAAATCCTAACGAGTTCGAGAGGGCAATTTCAATCCTGGCCTCGCGCGCCACATTTGCAACAAGATTGACCGGACACTCCGGGTCGGGCGTTTCATAGTTGATGCTGGGATGCATAACATTATCGCGAATCGTCAGCAGGCATGCAATCGCTTCGATGGCGCCTGCCGCGCCAAGGAGGTGACCCGTCATGGATTTTGTCGAACTTGTTGGCGGCGGCGCATCATTGAAAACGTCCTGCAACGCGCGCGCCTCGGAACTATCGTTCAACTTTGTACTGGTGCCGTGGGCGTTACAGTAATCCACGTCAGTGGGCATAACGCCTGCCTGTTCCAACGCAAGCCGCATCGCCATGGCCGGTCCCGACCCGTCAGGCCGCGGCGCCACCACGTGGTACGCGTCGCATGTTTCTCCCGCGCCCGCAAGTTCGCCGAATATGACAGCGCCACGCTTCCGCGCATGGTCTTCAGACTCCAGAACCAGCATGCCCGCGCCTTCGCCCATCACAAAACCGTCGCGGTCCAAATCGAAGGGACGACTTGCTTTTTCCGGCGCGTCGTTGCGTGTGGACAAAGCGCGCATGGACGAAAACGCCGCAAGTCCGTAGGGGATCGCCGCCGCTTCCGCGCCGCCGGCCAGCATCACATCAGCCTGATCGCAGCGGATGGCCATTGCGGCGTCTGCAATGCTTTGCGCGCCGCTTGCGCATGCTGTGGCAATGGCCTTGTTCGGGCCTCGCAGCCCCAGGCGCATGGCCGCCACGCCGGCAGCCATGTTGGGCAATCCCTTGGGCATCACCATGGGCGATACACGACGCGGACCACCCTCGTGAAAACGAACGGCCCCTTCGGAAACATCCTCGACGCCGCCAATGCCCGTGCCGATAACAACGCCGCATCGGTACGGGTTTTCATTGGCAATATCCAGCCCCGATTGTCGCCAGGCCTGGTTTGACGCCTCCATGGCGAACAGGATACAGCGGCTCTGGCGCTTGCGTTCTTTGGCGTCCATGTTGTCCGGCTGCACGTCCTCAGCAAGCCCCGCGATGCGCGAGGCGGTCTTCTCGTGCGCAAAATCAGCGGGTACAATACCCGAGCGCCCCGACACAAGATGCGTCCAGAAACGTTCGACATCATTGCCCAGCGGCGACACAACGCCCATGCCTGTTATTACCACGCGTTTCATTATATGCGTTGTCCTCTCGCGCTTATCCCCTAAAAGCGCTGTTGCCTTCTTTTCGACTCAACAATGATCCGTAGAAACCGGTGGGTTGCGCTTCGCTTCACCCACCCTACGAAGCATTGTCAAAGCACTTGACAGATTGAAGGGATATCATAAAAAAACCGCGATACCCCATGCCAATGAAATTTTTGGCGGGGTGATCGCGGCGTGTGGGTTCATGGGTACGAACACAACCGGCCTTACAGGCGACCGGCGATATACTCGATGGCCTGGCCAACCGTAACAATGTTGTTGGCGTCGTCGTCAATCTCGATATTGAACTCTTCTTCAAGGGCCATCAACAACTCGGTGATATCAAGCGAATCGGCGCCCAAATCATCCACAAAACTGGCGTCGTCGGTCACCTCGTCAAGTTCGCGTTCAAAGCGTTCGGCAATCAACTGCTTTACTTTTTGTGCGACGTCTTCTTTTTTCATAAACATTTCCTCCTGTTTCACTGGGGTGTTTGCGCTTGTAAGTTTCCGACACGCGAGAGAATGAAGCGGGTGCGGATATTTTGGGAGACAAAACACAGCCATTACTTCTGTAACGGTTGATTTTTAGCAACTGTCTAGCATGACATCTTCCTAAATCAAAATGCTCGATTCTGTAGAGTGGGCGAAGCGAAGCGAAACCCACCTGAAAACGTGTTGCAGCAGAACGGTGGGTTGCGCTTCGCTTCACCCACCCTACAGTCCACTTTTGGGGTCTATTGGTAGACGGTTACAATTGTTATTTTTTTTGCGCTATGCACACGCATACAGGTATTATGACACATTCACAATCCAAATGCCAAATTGTTTATCAGCTAACAGTTTAACTGTCAGGAGTCCTGATTCATGGCGCAATCGAAAATAAAACGGCGGCGCTTGCCGCTTGCCCCGTGCGCGTGGGCGGCGATCGCGCTGGCGCTGGGCGTTGCTTCGGTATGGTCGCCCAACGCCTGGACAGACATCGGGACGGCCCTGGCGCGGGCACTGTTCCTGTTCCTGGCGATGAGCCTGTTTTTCCACGTTCTGCCGCGCATGACCACCCTGCCCATTCAGATTCTCATCGCAATGGTCGGCGGCGTTCTGGTGGGCTGGCTATTTCCCATGTTCGGCGCCGGGACCTTTATCCAGGACTACCTGGGCATTTTCGGACGGCTTTTTATCCTGTTGCTGACGCTGGTGATAATCCCGCTTATTTTCGTATCTGTCTTGAACGGCACCGCCGGCATAGGCGATCCCGCCAGACTGGGCGGTCTCGGCGTCAAGTGTCTGTTGTTTTATCTGTGTACCACCGCGCTGGCGGTAATCATCGGGCTTGCGCTGGTAAATACCATACAACCAGGCCGCGGACGCGAAGCGTTGCGTGAAACCGTCCGTCCCGCTGACGAACATGAACACGTCGCCGCCGAAACCGTACCCGCAATAACGAACACACTCGTTCTGCTCGGTCTTATCGAACCCGAGGAGGGCCGCGCTTTTCTTGAAGAACATCATGACCACGCAACCTACAACAAAACACCCGCGTCCCTGGGCCGCCGCATCCAGGAAGACATCCTGCCCGCCGTAATACGCAACCCGATCATGGCCGACCAGAATCCCATTGTCATCATATTCTTCGCCATTGTACTGGGCGCCGCGCTGGCCGCGCTGGGCGCGGACGGACAACCCGCGCTGCGTGTGTTCCAAAGCCTGGACAAGGCGCTCATCACCATCATTATGTGGGTCATGTATCTCGCGCCCATCGGCGTGTTCGCGCTCATGGCCCGAGCCATCTCGGAATTGGGCATCGAATACATGCTGACCCTGGCAAAGTATTTCAGCACCGTCATGCTCGGGCTTGGACTTCATTTCTGTGTGCTGTCCTGCGTACTGTGTCCGCTGCTGGGCGGCATCTCGCCACTCCGGTTCCTGCGCGGTATGGCGCCCGCGCTGCAACTGGCGTTCAGCACCTCGTCCAGCTCGGCGACACTGCCCGTAAGCATCGAATGCGCCACCAAACGGGTCGGCGCGGACGAAAACATCGCCAGCTTCATGTTGCCCGTCGGCGCCACCATCAACATGGACGGCACCGCTTTGTACCTAAGCGTGGCAAGCTTATTTGTGGCGCAGGTATACGGCCTCAACCTCAGCTTGCAGGCCCAATTCATGGTCTTCCTCACCGCCGTGCTCGCCTCGGTGGGCACAGCGGGCATCCCCGGCGCAAGCATCGGGCTCATGGGAATCATATTCACGTCCGCCGGCATCCCCGTCGAAGGCATCGCCATCGTCATCGGCGTGGACCGGCTCCTGGATATGACCCGCACCGTGGTCAACGTCACAGGCGACAGCCTTGGCACAGTCGTCATCTCGCGCAGCGAAGGAAAACTAGGTCCGGCGGTGAGGCCATCGTAGTGATGTGAAGCGCCCCCACAACTCCAAAGTCCCGTCTTTCTACAGGATTTTCCGTATATTTCGTTCCAATTCGCTTTCTGACACCGCTCCTGTGCGTACGTGTTTTATTGTGCCGTCCCGGTCAATGAATACGAGGGTTGGCAAGAAGCGGACATTGTACATAGATGCTACACGGCTGTCTTCATCGAGCGCTACGGGGAGTTCCAGGGAGCGCGCGTTCAGGAAGCCGTTTATGGTTGCCGGCTCTTCGCCGATATTGACGGCGCATACCACCAGTCCTTGCGATGCGTACCGGGCGGCGGCGTTGGCGATTTTTGGCAGCGCCTCGCGGCATGGCGGACACCACGCCGCCCAGAAGTCCAGCAGTATCGGATTTTTGCCGAGATGTTCCGCCATGTCGAAAACGGCGCCGTCAAGCATGGGCGCAGTAAAGGGTGGCGCTGTTTTGCCTTCCAGGGGATGTTTCCGCAGGAACATGGCATATCCCGCCCAGACGGCAAGCAACAGCGCTGCCACAAGAACGACCCGCCCGTTTAACCAGCCGGTGCGTTTTGTTTGCGCGGTGCTTTCAGACAAGCCTATACTCATAAAATGTACCCTTTCCATCTGGACGCTTTATCACAGGGGAAAACAAGATGTTTGTCATATTGTATCTGTTAGCAGAACGGTGGGTTCCGCTTCGCTTTACCCACCCTACGGTCTAAGCGCTTTATCACAGGGAAAACAAGATGTGCGTGTCATATCTTCCCATCGTTGCGATTTCACTACCGTTCTGCGGCGCGCAGATCAAGCCATGCAATATCATTGTCCGTTAATGCGATGTCGAGGGCGGCGGCACACGCGGCGAATTCTTCGGGGGTGTAGGCGGCCACGAGCGGGAAGGTTTCGAAGGGCTGATGCAGTACATAGGCCAGCGCCACCTGTGCTGGCGTCGCGCCGATTGTTGCGCCCAGTTGCTTCGCCCGTTCCAGTCGTTCCCAGTTCGCTTCCGAATTGTAGCATCGGACGAATAATTCGTCCGTGTTGTCTTGTATCGTTTCGCGGGTTACCCTGCCGCTGAACCAG
>SLFT01000228.1 GCA_007124105.1 Candidatus Hydrogenedentota bacterium
ACCCTGATTATTCAAACCACGGGCTGAAATCAATACGGGTGAACGGCATATCAGTGGCGGTAACGGGCGGATTATTGCCCGCATTGGCAACATAGACAGCGTTGTTGCTTGGGTCGGCGACAAAGGCATGCAATGTCACATCGCAATACACGGGTCCCGTCGCAAGTATTTGGATGGCCTCACGAACATCAATTTTACCTTCTTGCCGTTCTATTTCCTTGCTCATCCATTCATAACGCTGCCAGCTGTTCTGTGTATGTAACGCCGGCATGAGAGCCTGCAAATCTTCGACGCTTTCGACATTAATTCCGAAACGATGCCCAAACGCCAAGGCCAATCGCATCAACTGCTCAAGACCGATTGGATGATTTGTGCGACGCACGGCGTCCTCCATGCCCCAGTGTCCTGTTTCTTCGGTTTCCTTGGGGTCCATGGGCGCAAACACCGTGCAATACTTGGCGTCCGTTTCGAGGGCGCGTCCATCCGGTATCGTGCCATCGCCAATGACAAAATTCCAGCCGGTGGTGCGGTCGCAATTCTCAAAAAACGCCACGGCATCGTCAAGGTTGTCCGTCTGCTCCAGCACCAGACGCATTTGCAGCAAGAGCGGCAGCCCGTCAAAGGTAGCGTCCGGGGAAGGCAATGTGCTTTCACCAATAGTAATCCCGTGGCTATTCATGCCGCTGACGCTGCCAACGCCGCCGGCCCAGCCAATCATCATGAATGGGCTTCCCCCTTCTGGTCGCCACACCAGGATGGCGTGATCATCCTGCGCGTCGCCCTTAATGTTCCAGTCGAGATTGCGACCGTGCAACAGGCGTCCGTCCGTAGTCCATTTCCCCCAGCACACGAAATTTGAGCAGGCAGGCGGGCCATCCGGCGGGAAATGCAGTATTTCCGCCTGGGTAATCCCGGTACGCACGTCCTCATAAGTGATGTCTTCATAGCCGGCGTCATGCAGGCCGCGCACCAGGCCGCGCATTTCTTCTTTAATTTTCTCAGGGAAAAATTTTTCCATTCGTTCGGACTGGGCCATCACATATTCGCGCGAGTAGTCGCGTTCCCAAAGCGCTTTTGGCGTGTACCCCTTTGTCAAAATATTGTTAATATGCGATGCAAGCAACCGGCCATGCTGATAGCCCATCTCCTCGTGCGTACCTTCCATCACCAACACCAGATGCTCGCCGACACGATACAGCTTGCCGGCGCCTTCCTCATCCACTAACGCAACCTCCGGCGATTCGATGATCTCGATTTCGCGAGCGGAGAGCGCGGGACAAAGCAGCATAAACGCCAATACAGCCGATACAAGACAACATGCCAGAGATTTGCGTACAGTATACATGGGGGGGACTCCTTCTTGTTGTAACACAAAACCGCTATCGCAGCAAACACATTCCTGTAATACGTTGGTTAGACTTGCCGATCAGTGTCTCTGGTTTCAACAGGCGACTAGCCCGCAGCCTGTACTGATGCATCCTTACCGCCACTGTCGCGCCCATCATCGCTATCTGGTCGTAGCCCCATCTCTTCTTGCAGCAGTGCAACAGCCATACCCGTAACTGCACCTCTCTACCTCGCTGAGAACCGTCCCAGCGGGTTCCGAATTTATGTCCAGATTCCGGGGATTATGTGTCCACATTCAGCGCATTTGCCATCGTCAAGCCGCATTTCCTCCACCATAAAACCCATACGCGCTATCACGGTCTTGCCACAATTGGGACAGAACGTATTTTCTCCTTCGTGGTCGGTTACGTTGGCGATGTACACATATTCCAAGCCGACATCGAATGCCGCGGTACGCGCGGCATCCAGCGTGGATACCGGCGTGGGCGGTAAATTCGCAAGTTTGTAGAGTGGATAAAAACGGGCAAAGTGAACCGGTACGCCCGCGCCGAGTTCTTCCTTAATCCAGGAACACATGTCCCTTATGACGGCGACATCGTCATTCAGGGTGGGAATGACGATGTTGGTAATTTCGATATGGACACCCTGCTTTTTCAGCAGTTTCAGCGAATCAAGGACGGGCGCAAGGTCACCGTCGCACACATCGCGATAAAATTTTTCCGTGAAACCCTTCAAATCAATGTTTACACCGTCAATGACCTTGCACAGCGCTTCGAGCGGCGCTTGATTGATGAAGCCGCCTGAGTGCATCAGGCTCAGCAGTCCAGCCTCCTTTGCCCGCGCACCGACATCGGCCATGTATTCATAAAAAACCACTGGCTCGCCGAAGGTGTAAGATACCGAGCGCGCCTGGTTTTCCACGGCCTGGGTAACAATTGTTTCGGGCGGCATATCATAAGCGTACACGTCCTCTGGGTTTACAAGGGCCATGTCCCACACTTCACAAAACTTGCACTCCATATTACACCCGGCGGTGGAAACGGAAAGCGAACGCGATCCCGGAAGCGCATGAAAGAATGGCTTACGCTCGATGGGGTCCATCTGGATCAGACAGGGGTTGCCATATACAAGGCTGTAGCAATGTCCGTCGCGATTTTCGCGCACCCGGCACGCGCCCCG
>SLFT01000003.1 GCA_007124105.1 Candidatus Hydrogenedentota bacterium
AGGTTATGGTAATCGAGTTCATCGCCTGGCGCCAGAATTTTATCGGATCTCGCCATAAGAAACCCGCCGACAGTGGTATGTTCTTCATCGCCTGTCTGTGTGCCCATAACCTCTTCGAATTCATCCAGCGGAAAATTGCCGCCAATACGATACGTATTCTCATCCAGTTTTATGAAAACCGGCTTATCCACATCGTCCTCCTCGCCGATGTCTCCCACGACCTCGCGCAGGGCATCCTGCAATGTAACAAGCCCCTCTGTGCCGCCGTATTCATCCACAACAATTGCGATATGAATGCGCAGTTTTTGGGTTGTAGAGACAAAATCGGCTACGCTCATGGTTTCCGGCACGAAATGGGGTTTGCGCATTACCTTGGCAACAGGCTTTTCCAAATCGCCCTGTTCGGTGACGGACAGCAGGTCCTTGGCATAGAGAATGCCTACGATATGGTCCAGGTCTTCTTGATAGACCGGCATACGCGCGAACTCATGCTCGCGCACAACCTCGAGCGCCTCAGCAACTGTAGCGTCTCCTTTAACCGCGATAATGTCCGGGCGCGGCGCCAGGATTTCACGGACTGTGACGTCGCTGAACTCGAGTATGCCCTGAATCATCTGGCGTTCGTCTTCTTCGATGACGCCCGACGCCTCACTGTCTGACAATAACGTTACGAACTCTTCATCGGTGAGGAACGGCGCTGCGGGCACCTGGCTGAGACGCGTTACTTTGAACAAGGCGCTCACCAGCGTCATGGCGCTGCTCCGCAACGGCGCCATGAGCGTATCAACCAGGTAAAGCGGCAGTGCGGCAGTAAGCGCGTAAGCACGCGGGCGGCGTGCGGCAAACACTTTGGGCACTATTTCACAGAAGAAAAGTAGCGCGCTGGTTGTAATGGCCACTGACGCCAGATATGCCTGAGTCGTGGTAAACGCCAATGATTTTTCGAATACTTCCGCAACAGGTTCCGCGAAGGTGATACTGAGCAACACGTTAACGATGTTGTTGCTCATGAGAATAGTGGTCAGCAGACTTCCGGGTCGTCGCATCATGCGCGCAATTAACCGCGGCAGGAAATATCCGGATTTGCGCATGGTCCGCAGCTGCATCTTGTTGAGGGACAAGAATGCTACTTCGCTTGCTGAAAAGAAACCAGAGAACCCTGCCAGAACAAGTGACGCAGCGATGATGGACGGGGTGAGTATCGTGTGCCAGGGCACGCCGCCTCCCCCCGCGTCCGCGCCGCCGTAAAACGGGGGCGTTTCCATGGCAGCGACACGAACTACCAGGATTCCACCGCAAACGCAGAGGGCGCACCACCAAAATGTGACGCCATATCTCCTGCTGTGTATTCGGGGCGGTTCGCCGCCGGGGTCGTCTTCCAAGAAAGTCCAACGCTCCTTTTCATACATCATCATGTTATGGGTTGATCAACGGACATAGTATATCAAGAATGCCAGGCGCGTTCTAGTTCCGTTCCAAGGTAACGCGCTTGTTTCTGCTGCATGATTCTTTGGGCAGCGATTTTCCCATGTGTCTCCCCCAGTAGATGAAGAAGGCCATGGCAAAATAACAGACGCGCTTCACTTCGCATGGCAGCCCGATCGCCGCCGCAAAAGCGCTGTACCGTTTCAAGGGAGATAACTATATCCCCAAGTGCCCTGGGGCCGTCGTGCCCAATGGGCGTCTGTTGAAACGAAAGCACATCGGTGGGTGCGTTTACACCGCGATACTGGGCATTCAATGCCTGGATAAACGCGTCATCGCAGAACAACACGCTTACCTCAATATCGTCTTCCACGCCCTCGCCCTGGCATATGCGGGTCGCAAGCGCAACAAACTCCTTGTGTCGGTAAAGTCGCTTGACGACAGAGTCATTCTTGATTTCAACACGCACCATATCACGGAACACTCCGTGACGCTGCACACATGCCAATCATCGCTATCACGATTTGCTCTCCCCGCCTTTGCTGGCGTTGTTTTTTTGGGGATAGGCGATACGCGTATGCATGGCATTTACCAATCCCCTGGCCACCACGTCGCGTATCTGCGTCAATTGCCGCAGGGTCAGATTACAGTCTTCAAACTGGTCGTCATCCGATCTGGCGCGTATAATCTTCCCCACGAATTTCCGGAGGTCTTCGAGCGTCGGATTCTCCAGCGAACGCGCTCCGGACTCCGATGCGTCGCAGATCATCAGGATGGCAGTCTCCGGGCGTTGCGGTTTGGGACCCGGATACCGGTATTCTGTTTCCGGGATATCCTCTTCAGGATTCTGCTCCTGCGCCTGTTCATAAAAGAAACTGATCTTACAGGTTCCGTGATGCTCCAGGATGCCGTCAATAATCGGCTGGGGCAATTTATGCTCCTGTGCCTCGCGCGCGCCTTCTACAACGTGCTGCCGGATCATGCGCGCGCTGTCAATGGGTTTCAGTGAATCATGGATATTTTTCTTGCCGGTCTGGTTCTCCGCGAAACTCTCAGGGTTTTTACATTTCCCGATATCGTGATAGTACGCGCTTACGCGGGCAAGCAACCCGTTCGCCCCAATCGCTTCTGCCGCATCCTCGGCGATCTGCCCGAGCAACAGGCTGTGCGCATAGGTGGCGGGCGCTGTTATTGCCAGTTTACGCAACAGGTCATTATTCAGGTCGCTGTATTCAAGCAGCTGCATGTCAGTGGTAACGCCAAACAACTTTTCAACCCAGGGCAACAGTCCGGGAACGGCCAGCAAACACAATGCGCCGTTAAGCGTAATCAGGAATATTCGCCTGAAAAACAATTCGCCAAACATCGTGTCTGTTGCCAGGATTGCCGCGCAGGCGGCCAGCATGCCCACCAATGTCGCTACAAGCGCCGCCGCCGTCATATCGCTTCGCTTACGCACACGGTACACGGTAAACGCCCCCGCAATAGTCATTGCCCCGGCAACCAGCAACAGCCGCCAGTTGTACTGATATTGGGCAGACACCAGCGCTGCGGCGAGAGCGCCAAACAACGCCGCCCGTTGCGGTCCGACCAGGATTGCGTACAATATCCCTGCCACCGCGACGGGCAGCAAATAGCCGGTCGGTTCAAAATATGAAATGATCCGGCCAATAACAAGAATACAACAAAGCAAAAGCAGGGCCAGATTGAACGCGGCGGTTGGAGAGGCCTGTGTATTGGTTTGCCGGAAATGCATGCGCTTATATATGCCCAGGAACACCAGAAACACTAGAATAATGTGGGCAAGCATTGTATTGAAAGTACGTCGCAGCGGTCGTTCCTCATAAGCGAGAATGTTCATGTAAGTTTCAGCGTCGGAGCGTGACTGACGCGTCCAGCGTCTGCCGCGGTCCTGGATAATTTCTCCCGCTTCGATCTCTTTCATGACCGGATCAACCGATTCGTAGGCGCGTGCGCGCGCCCCGGCGGTGTAAACCGTATCCTCCTCAAGGCTAACCGTTACAAGCGGTCTGGTCAACGCAAAGGCGGCGTCATGCATGCGCGCCCACCTATCCGTAGCAGCCATATCGCGCGCCGCGCGTTGAGCGGTCTCGGTGAGTCGTGCGCTTAATTCCTCGCGCGCAGCCGCAACCGTGGCCACATCGCCAAGCGCAGTTTCCGTTGTAAGCGACAAGTCTGCCAATACTCTGTCGCGCATGATCACAATGCGTCGTGTTCCGTAATTCGCAGGAATCGTTTCTGGTCGTATGCCTTTGACCAACACATATTCCAACGCTTCCGCGGCAATTTCTCCCATGACATCACTCTTGATGAACGTTAAGGCATCGGGCGGCTCGGTGGCAAAACGGGTTTCAGTCAGCACTACGCCTTCACTGTTGTTCTCGTCCACGCCACTTGTTACATCGTCAGAAGAGGTGAATACACGTGTTGGCAGACTTTGAGAGTCTGGGGTTAACCACAGCGCCAACAAATCCGACTCTGGAAAGGACTCCCATTCGGGGTCCTCTTTCAATGTTGTCGCATACGCCGATACCGCCTTTGCTGCCACGGCATCCGTGGTGAGGTCGGGCGCGGACGCGCGCAATGCCTCAAAAATGGATTTGGCCACGGTTTCCCGTTCGGCCTGCAATTGCGCAATACGATTTTCCAGCAACTGCAGTTTATGTGAAACAGCAACACTGTCAATACGATAATAATCCGGTACCTGCGCCGCTTCCTGTTCGCGCGCTTCCTGGGTGCGATGCAAATCCTCCGCCTCGAAATAGAACATCGAACGAATTTCGCGATTGGAGATGCGTCCGTCCAAATCGGCCTGTACAGGCATATCGCGGGCGGGTTCACGCGTCAAAGCGGCAACGCATACGATGAAGGCGCCGATAACGGCAAGCCACTGGAGGATGCGTCCCTTTCCTGTAGAGGAAGCCAGCGGACCGCGTTTGCTGCCATTACTGGTAACATTTTTATGGTCTGACGTCATAATTTCATGTGTGTTTTTCATCGGTAAGAAAAATTCCGCCGTTAATTGTTTGGGGAGAGTGCGCTGTTCGTGAGCCAAAACAGGTGATGCGTAATTAGGCCTGATTCTGCATAGCGCCAGAGTTCCTGTTCGTTGATAATTCCGAGTGCGGAATGCCTTGCTCCCCTTTATCTTGCAAGGATCGCTTGCCGGCCGTTTCGTAGGCGTTAATAATTTGCTGTACCAACGGGTTCCGTACTACATCACGGTTTGTAAGATGCACCATGCCGATTCCTTTAAGGTTCTGCAAAACCCGCCTGGCATCCACAAGTCCTGATGTTGTGTTGTGCGGCAAATCAACCTGCGTAATATCACCTGTAACCACCGCTTTAGAATGGTGCCCCAGCCGTGTTAGAAACATCATCATCTGATCAACAGTGGTGTTTTGCGCTTCGTCGAGAATCACAAAAGCGTTATCGAGCGTACGGCCGCGCATGAAACCCAGCGGGGCAACTTCGATACATTCCTGGTCTATCAGGCGCCGTGCCCGTTCCAAGTCCACCATCGAATACAAGGCGTCATAAAGGGGGCGTAGATAGGGATTAACCTTTTGCGCCAGATCGCCGGGCAAAAAACCAAGCCGTTCGCCCGCTTCCACGGCGGGACGTGTGAGCACTAGTCGCTGTACTTGCCGATTCAACAGGGCGGATATTGCCACGGCCATGGCGAGATAGGTTTTTCCCGTTCCCGCAGGGCCAATCGCCAGTGTAATATCGTAAGCGTTGATAGCGTCCAGATACTGTTTTTGTCCTTGCGTACGCGCGCGTATATGCAAATCCGAGCGAATAGCCGCTGGCTGCTGCGACAACAACGCGCCGCGTTCATCGCTTTCCGGAGACTGCAAGGTGGCAAGGGCGTACTCAAAGTCGGATAAAGACGGCGTATACCCGCGACGCACGGCATTCAACATGTCTGACAGCATCGTACAGACAGCGTTTGCCGGCTCCTCTTCACCAATCACCACCACTTTCGCGCCGCGGTCAACAATACGTACTGGCGAACGCGACTGGATATACTTGCGAATTTCTCCATTGTGGCCAAGCAGCTTTAGCGATTCGTCCTGGCTGTCAAGTTCGATTTCACAATTCAGAACCGTGTTCATATCCTTTCAAATGTGTAAATAACTGTTACACTACAACTGGAGAGCCCAGCACTCCTGAAAACCGCTTGTATTGTAATATAAAGATTCCACCATCGCAACTTTTCACGCTGACCTGTAGATATGCTCATATTCACCTATACATACACCATACGCAATACTAATGCGTAGGGCGCTTTTTCAGGAAAGGGATTCTTCCAGGCAACGGCCATCAAACTGTCGTGTCCGCCAACGCCTTTGCCAGGTTTATCTCGTAGGGAGGCGTGATAATGCCCTTGTTGGTGATGAAGCCGGTAATCAGGGAGGCCGGGGTAACGTCAAAAGCCGGATTATACACTGTAATATCTTCCGGCGCCTGTCGGCATCCCTGCCAATGAGTTACTTCGTCGGGGTCGCGCTGCTCAATAAGAATGGCGTCGCCGTCGGGCGTCTGCATATCCAGGGTACTTGCCGGTGCGGCCACATAGAAGGGAATCCCGTGCCATCGCGCCAATGCTGCCACGCCATAAGTACCGATCTTGTTCGCCGTGTCGCCATTCGCGGCAATACGGTCAGCGCCAACAATTACAAGGTCCATGCGTCGCTCGCGCATTGCCTGTGCGGCCATATTGTCGCAAATCAAGGTCACGTCAATGCCCGCCTGTGATAATTCCCACGTTGTAAGTCGCGCCCCTTGCAACAATGGTCGTGTCTCATCGGCATAGACCCGAAAACTCCGTCCTTGTTCATGCGCAATATACATGGGCGCCAGCGCCGTCCCATATCCCGATGTTGCCAAACCACCCGCATTGCAGTGGGTCAACACGCCACAATCCTCTTGAATCAGGGAAGCCCCGTGTTCGCCAATGGCGCGGCACATAAAGATGTCTTCCCTGAAAATACGGTTCGCCTCTGCTTCCAGCGCGACAATAAGGTCTTCTTTCGTCAGGTCTTCATCGGCCGTATCCACTATGGCTTTCATCCTGTCCAGGGCGTAAAAGAGATTTACAGCAGTGGGCCGTGATGTTCCCAGATAGGTGATAGCGTCCTTCACACAAACGATACACGCCCGGGCGTCTCCCGCAGGGGCGTTCAGCGCGGCCACCACCACGCCATAAGCGGCGCAAATACCGATTGCAGGGGCGCCGCGCACCCGCAACACCTTGATAGCTTCCCATACATCCGCCACAGTTGCCAGTTGAATATACGCCACTTCAGTCGGAAGCACCGTTTGGTCGAGGATAATGAGCCTTCTGTCTTTCCAGGCCACAGTAGCTGTCGGCGCCATAAAGAATCTCTCCCGTGTTGTTGAAAGGAAAGACATATAATACCACAAGCGGTCGCATTTCTGCAGTGTGCTGATGCAAAGGCTCTTGAGGAACTATGCTTGCTTTGGTTATGATAGAAAGCGCACGGTAAGAACATTTTTTTGCGTAATGAATATTGATAGAAAGGATTTGTCATGAACCGTTTTCTTCACTTGGCAGCAAATCGGCGCATTGGTACGCTGGTTTTCATGTTCGCATTATCGCTGGCTGCGTCACAGCCCGCATGGGCAGCATCGCCGCCCGTGGCCAAGGTAATGGATGAGTTGGTGGCGACCCTGTGCGCGGGACGCAGTGCTGAGGAATCGGCCGATCTGGACGACGCAACCATTCTGGCCGCGCTCACTCCTGACCAACGACGGATTTTGGCAACCGAATACTGGTCCTTCGATGTGAGCACGCCGGTTGTTGTGTCAATCATGCGCGACAGGGCGCAGAAAACGCCCCCCTTCTGGCTCGAGGAATACGGCTTCGAAAAGACCGACCTGACCGCAAGAAACGAAATGTACACCTATGAGGTCTGGCGCAAGGCCTATCCCGCCGGACGCGTCGGATTGGGCATCAACGGATTCGAACGACATCGGCCCCATTATTTTGTGGCAGTGGGCCCGCAACAACCGGAAGAGACGGTGACGATAACCAGCGTTGTACCCGGACCGCAGGAAATCTACACCTTTGAGCCAGGGGCGAGCATCTATCATGATTGGCCCGACCTGGTCTTGACAGATACACCCGAGCAACTCACGGGGGGCCTGCTGTTGCCAACCATACGCGGTCGCGCACGAGAAGCGCAGCTTATTGGCGCGTTTCGTGAGACCCTGTACCCCGCGTCTGAAACGCCGGACATGACAGTGCTTACCTGGAGCGAGGACCCGGAAACCACACAGACCATCCAATGGCGGGTCGCAGAGGAGGTGGAAACAGAATTTCGCGTATTTTACCGGAAAAAGAGCGATACCCCCGACAACGGTTGGCTGTCTGTGGTTAGCGCCTCAGTTCTTCTTGAAGACCGCAATATTATCAATAACCCACGTGTTCGGTGGCACCGGGCCACTTTGCGCGGGCTTGAACCGGGCACTGAATATGAGTATGCCATTGCCGAAGCGTCTGCGGCGCCCGGCCTGCCTGCGGCCGTATTTCGCACTGCTCCAGCAGGCGACACCCCATTCTCCTTTTTGTGGATGAGTGATACGCACAGCAACACAGCCAGTATTCCCCTGCTGCAAACAGCTTGGGAGCGGCATCCTGACGCGGCTTTTCTTACTATCTCAGGTGATCTGGTAGGCACAGGGCAGCAACGGGACGACTGGGATGCGCTGTTTGCCAACTATGAAGATTTCCTGCAACATCGGTCGCTTGTACCGTCCATCGGAAACCACGACGCCATAGACGGGCTCGGCTCCGACTTGTACCGTTCACTGCTGTGGCTCCCCGATAACGGGCCTGACGGTTTCGAACGGGGCAAGAGTTACAGTTTGCGTTACGGCAACCTACTGCTGGTTTCGCTGGACGTTACTTCAAGCGTTTCCGATCAGACCGGCTGGTTGGAAGCGACCCTGCGCGACAGCAACGCCCACTGGAAAGTGGCGGTACTCCATTTCCCGCCTTATGCGTTGACAGAGGAGTATCCCGAAATTCAGGAAGAGTGGGGCGCCCTGTTTGATCGCTATCACGTGGATTTGGCGCTGGCGGGCCATGTGCATTATTACATGCGCACCTGGCCTATCCGCGACGGCGTTCAAAGGGAAGCCCCGGACGCGGGCGTCACCTATGTGGTGTCGGTGGCGGTTCCAGGACGTGAGCGTGTTGCGGACAAACCGGAATACGCCAAAGTGCTCGATCTGACTGGTGCAAATACGTGCCAGGCATTTGTTGTTGAAGAAGACCAACTCACCATGTACGCCTACACGGCGGACGGCGAAATTCTGGATTCTTTTACGATTGAAAAGAAATAGCATCCGCACATGACCGCAAGAAACAGCCAAAGAGCGTCCTTTACAAATTCCAGTCTCTCCATGAGAGGCATTATCACCGTCCTGAACACCCCCTTTGACGCTTCGGGCGCCATAGCGTATGACGCTTTCGCAAGACATATTGCGTATGCCCTTGAAGCGGGCGTTCACGGTTTCCTTTCCCCCGCCATGGCAGGAGAAGTGACGAAACTTACCCATGATGAGCGCCTGGCATTAACGCAGACTATGGTGGATGCTGTGCATGGGTGTGTACCGGTGATTGGCTGCGCTACGACAGACTCACCAGATAAACGCGTCGCTATCACGGAGCAATTGACGCAAATCGGCTGCGACGGTGTACTTGTTTCCATCCCTTACACCGATGAAAGCCTGTTCTTATCCGAAGTACGCGAGGTGGCGCGGGCACAACCGGGCTTTCTGATGCTTCAGGACTGGGATGTCGCGGGTTACGGCGTCCCCGTATCCGTCATCCGGCATCTTTACGAAGAACTGCCCATATTCAAATGCGTAAAAATTGAAGTTGTTGGCGCCTGTAGAAAATATACGGAGGTGATGGCGGCAACAGACGGCGCCCTGCATGTGTCAGGTGGATGGGCAGTGACGCAAATGCTGGAAGGCTTGGACCGCGGCGTACACGCTTTTATGCCGACTGCGTTGCATCACGTCTACGTTGCAATATACCGGCGATACGACGCAGGCGATCGCGCCGGCGCAAAACGCCTGTTATATCGGTTGGCCCCGATACTTGCCTTTTCCAATCAACGCCTGGAGATTTCCATACACTTTTTTAAGCGTCTGTTATATCGCCAGGGCATCTATCCTACTGCGGCATTGCGCGCCCCGGACTACATACTCGATACGTATCAGGATAAGATAGCAGACGAACTTGTTTCCCTGGCCCTGGAATTGGAAGATGAGTTGCGGCGCCAATGATTGTGAAAACGAGGTTGATATGAAGCGCACGTGATCTGTATGGTTCTGGAAGTGCGTATAGCAATCCACCTATTCAGCCAAGA
>SLFT01000171.1 GCA_007124105.1 Candidatus Hydrogenedentota bacterium
GCCCCCATATACGCTCTTCCGAGTTTTCGTCTTCGTGTTCTCTCACCAGGAAGGTCCGTACACGGGCGTCGGAAAAAACAGTAACGAGGGCGCAGTACGCCGATGGAAGCTTCGTGATGACTACTTCCGTCGCGACAACGGGGCAACGGTTTTTCAACAGCCATACAGGAACACAACATGAGCAACAACGACATTCTGCAAGCGTTAGCCGACATGTCCCATTACATGGGCGACCCCAACCGGGGCTACGCCATTCTGGGCGAAGGCAATACGTCTGCGCGCCTTGATAAGGACACTATTTACATAAAAGCGTCGGGCACTTCTCTTGGCACGATGACTCGCGACGATTTTTTGCCGGTGAGCATATCACGGGTAACACAAGTACTCGAGAATCCCAATGCGACCGATGATGATGTGCGCGACTGTCTGCGCGCGTCGCTTTGCAACGCTAACGAAAAACGATTGCCGTCAGTTGAAACGATGTTGCACGCATTGCTCTATGCGTACCCGGAGTATAATTTTATAGCGCACACCCATCCGGTCGCCTGCAATGGGCTGCTTTGTTCAGTTAACGCGCGCGAGGCAATGTCCGGCAGGTTATGCCCCGACCATGTGGTGATGATGGGGCGCGCCTCGGTGTTTGTGCCTTATGTGGACCCCGGGCTTGTACTGGCGCGGGAAGTGCGCGATCGCGTGCGGCGCTTTGTTGAAGAAGAGCATGAACCGCCCAAGGCGATAATGCTGGAGAATCACGGCCTGTTTGCGCTGGGCGCCACGGCAAAAGCGGTAATGAACATTACGGCCATGGCCGAAAAAATGGCCCATGTTGTGATTGGCGCCTATAGCGCGGGGGGGCCACAATTTATGACGCAGCAGGATGTGGACCGTATCGCCACCCGGCCTGATGAGAAATATAGACAACAGGAAATTGGGTAAGCGTGCGCGCGACGCGCATATTTAACCCCTTGACGAAAAGGAAGTTATCGTGAGTACACTGGAAGCGTATAAGAAAGCCGAAGCGCCATTGCCTGATTCATACCGCGCGTGGCAGGTCTTTGGGGCGGGACTCGAAAACGTAGGCCGCGACGGCAAACCGGTGACCGTGCCGTTGCGCCCGCCTGCGGATAACGAAATTCTGTTGCGGTCCGATGTGCTCGGCTTGTGTCTTTCCGATATGAAAATAATCGCCCAGGGCGGCAACCATCCCCGCTTGCGTGGACGCGATCTGGCACAAGACCCGACCGTTCTTGGCCATGAGTGCGCCGGCACGATAGTCGCTGTGGGCGCGGACTGGCAGGACAAGTTCAAACCAGGCGAACGTTATATTGTTCAGGCGGATATCTATTACAAAGGCGTTAACGACGCTTTCGGTTACATGATCCCAGGCGGACTCGCCGAATATGCCTATCTTGATGAACGCGCGTTGGATGGCGACGAAGGATGCTATCTGTTGCCCGTACGCGACGCCACGGGCTACAGCGAAGCGGCATTGAGCGAACCGTGGGCCTGCGTAGAAATGTCTTATGTCCTTGAAGACCGACTCCAGCCGACTGGCGAGGCGCAGCTGGTGGTGACGGACGCCGCGGCTGATTGGGCGGAGCAATTGCCCAACGCGCGCATCATTTCCACTAGTCTTGAAGAATTGAACGAAGGCGACGCCTTTGATGATATCGTGGTGACGATGCCAACTCCGCCGCTGGTGGAAACCCTCGGTGAACGACTCAAGCCCCACGGCGTCATGTTCCTGCTGGGCGCCCCGGCCGAATCGGGCGACGCCATGCTTGATGTGGGCGCCATCCATTATCAGAACAAGCGCTATCTGGGCGGCGGCGATACCTTGGCGGCCATCGCCGCGGCAAACAAGCGCAATGATCTGTTGCCGGACGGGGTCGGCCTTTTTATTGGCGCGGGCGGGCCCATGGGCCAGATGCATGTACAACGCGCCATTGAAAAACAAAATGGGCTTGGCCGCGTGGTTGTGACCGACCTTGACCGTGGACGCCTCGACCATATTGCGCAGCGCTTTGGCGCGTTGGCAAAATCGCGTAATGCCGAACTGATAACCCTCGCGCCAACCGATTTCGTGTCGCAGGACGCTATGAACGAGCGCATCAAGGAACTGGGCGGTTCTGCCGGGTATTCGGATGTGGTCGTCCTTGCGCCTGTGCCTCCGCTGGTGCGCCAGGCGGTCGCGGTGGCGGCCCCGTCGGGTTTCGTCAACCTGTTCGCGGGGCTGGCCACGGGCACAAAAGCGCCCGTGCCATTGGAAAAACTATGTCAAGGCGTCAAGATGATCGGATGCAGCGGCAGCCGCATCAGCGATCTCAGAGCCGTGTTGGCCATGGTCGAGGCGAAAGAACTCGAGAGCAACCGCAGCGTAGCCGCCATTGGCGGATTGAATGCCGCACACGCTGGGTTGCGGGCAGTAAAAGAAGCTACATTTCCGGGGAAGACTGTGATCTATACACATATCACCGATTTTCCACTGACGCCGCTCGATAAACTTTCCGATGTGGAC
>SLFT01000467.1 GCA_007124105.1 Candidatus Hydrogenedentota bacterium
AAAGAGGGAATGCCGAGCAACATCCCTTCAAATGCGCCAGCCACAGTACCTGAATACGTCACGTCGTCACCAAGGTTTGCGCCGGCGTTCACGCCGGATATAACAAGATTTGGGCGACGCTCCAGAAGTCCGCGTACCGCAAGAATAACGCAATCCGTGGGCGTACCGTCCACCTTGTACCAGCCGGGTTGTGTCTCGGAAATACGTAAGGGTTGGTGGAGACTAACGCCGTGACCGACCGCGCTGCGCTGTCTGTCGGGCGCGTAGACCACAAGTTCTCCAAGAGGCGCCACGGCATCGGCAAGAACGCGCA
Organism: Candidatus Hydrogenedentota bacterium; assembly: GCA_007124105.1. GTDB lineage: Bacteria > Hydrogenedentota > Hydrogenedentia > Hydrogenedentales > CAITNO01 > SLFT01. The sequence goes on from SLFT01000467.1 coordinate 314, forward strand.
GACCCGGCGCACTAATACCGTCATCATTGGTAAGCAAAATTAGAGGTGTTGTCATGATAATCCTGGTTGTTGCGGGAGAATTGCAGTTGGATGTTGCCTGTCATTCGTCCCCATACGTTATAAGGTTCCGGGTTTGGTAAGAACTCGCAGGCATCGCGAACCTGGGTGAACATCAGCTGCAACATGAGGAATCATGCCTGAGTGTATACAATTGCCCGCTATCGAATCAACCACTTGTTGCAACAAAACAGCGAAACTATTTGTTCATTATCACATAAGAAACGACAGTACGCTTCCGGTTGGACAACAGATATTTTACATTCAAGTCCAAACTGATTTATGATGCTTACGGTTGAGCAGTAACGCGAAAGGCATAACGAAACAGATGAATATAAATGAGATTTTTGAACTGATTCATAAACAAAAGGCTTCTGACCTATTGATTAGCGCCGGCGCTCCACCGATTTTGCGCATCAATGGGCATCTGTTCCGACATCGAACCGAACCATTGACGCGGAAAGAAACCCGGGAACTGATTTATTCATTCCTTACCGCTGAGCAACGTGCCGCCTTCGAACGTGATAAAGAACTTGATCTATCGCTTGCGGTGGGTACGCGCCATCGGTTTCGCGTAAATGTCTATTACCAGAAAGACGCGGTGGCGGCGGCGTTTCGTCCCATACCCGAGGAGATACCGTCACTTGAATCTCTGGGACTGCCGCCGGGCGTAGCCGCACTTGCGAAAGCGAAACAAGGACTTGTTTTGATGACCGGTCCCACGGGGAGCGGCAAGACCACCACGCAGGCGGCGCTGATAGACCTGATTAACAGTGAACGCGCCTGTCATGTTATCACGATTGAAGACCCTATTGAATATGTACACGCTCACCGTCATAGTATTGTTGATCAGCGTGAAGTTGGGGGGGACACCAACAGTTTTGCCACTGCGCTTAAATATGTGCTTAGACAAGATCCAGATGTTATCCTGGTTGGTGAGATGCGCGATCTTGAAACTATCCAGGCAGCATTGACCGCTGCGGAAACAGGACACCTTGTATTTGCTACGTTGCACACCAATGACGCCATACAAACAATGGACAGGATTATTGATGTTTTCCCGGGGCATCAACAACAGCAAATCAGATTTCAGCTGTCGTTGACGCTTCTGGCCATTGTCTCGCAACGGTTGCTGCCGAAAAAAGATAAGACGGGGCGCGTTCTGGCCTGCGAACTGCTGTACAACAGTACAGCTGTGGCGAATCTTATCCGCGAAAGCAAGACCCATCAAATCTACAGCGTTGTGGAGACCAGCGGCAAGGCCGGTATGGTTACCATGGACCAGTCAGTGAAGCGTTTGTTTACCGATGGGCTGATATCTTATGAAGATGCCATTGCCATGATGCGCGACCCCAAACATCTGGAAGGCGGCTGATGCGCCGACGCAAGTTGACAAAACAACAAGTACGAATGCCAGTCAGGACTTAAAGTATGCCCGATACATCCACAATCCATCCCGCCAAAGACGGCGGCGTTTCCGTGGAAGAACAGGTATCGAATAGTACATCGGCTTCTGTTCGTTTGACCGGTTCAATGAAGCGTAATGTAGTTGTCTTGTTATTCTGCGTTATCCTGGTGATGGGCCTGGGCGTACGCCTGGCGCATGTAGCCAACGAAAGCGTATGGTGGGACGAATTCGCTACGGTTGCGTTTCTGACGCCGCCCGAATCACACACTGTCTCGCCGCATTATGACCGCTGGAACCAGGTCGTTATCCGATATTCTTCCCCGACATTCAGGGACTTTCTCGAGCAGAACCGGCTGGTGGACCCCGCCGCAATGCCCCTTTACCTGGCGCTGGAATTTTACTGGAACAGATATGTCCATCGTTCTGTTGTGTCGCTGCGGCTCATGTCCATTCTGATAGGCATGGGCGCACTTCCCCTCATCTTTCTTTTGGGCAGGCAATTATTTGGCGCGCAGGCCGGGCTTATCGCTATGTTCTGTGCTGCATTGTCGCCAATCCACGTGCAGTTCGCCAAGGAAATACGCATGTATGGGCTCATGACACTGCTCGCCGTCGCCCTTGTGTACATTTTCTGTTTGCTGTTTCAACAGAATAAAAAGCGCTGGTGGGCGCTTTATGCCGTGACAGCGCTGCTTCTGTCATGGACCCATCCTTTTGCTCTGCTCCTTCCCTTTACAC
>SLFT01000515.1 GCA_007124105.1 Candidatus Hydrogenedentota bacterium
TGGAAATCTCAATGTCCAGTGGGTTCAGTTCGCGCGCAAAGTGGAAGGGGTCATAGTTACCGCTGTCGGCTTTGCCGACGTAGGCCATCAATCCACTCTGCACGCCGCGCGCGACAGTGTCCCGAATCGTTTCTTCCCCGTTCAGGAGTTTTGGAAACATGGGCGACGCAAAAAAGGCGTCGCGAATGGATTGTGTGCTCCATTCCTTGAATGCGGGCGGCCAGTTGCGCAACAGAAAGTTCGGGCTGATAATTTGTTCGATTTCGCCGTCTTTTTTCAGCTGTTGCAGTACCAGGCCAATCATGCTTCTGGCCATGCTGCTGTTTACAAGGCCCATATCGCCTACGCGCAACGCGTTTTCTTTACTTAACAGGGCGACATGACGATAGGCGCGCCATACGGATTCCCGCAGATCCCGTTTCGCTTTTTTGAGATTCTCGTCCAGCTGTCGTCGCTGGTTTTCATCCAGTCGCGCTTCTTCATCTTCCTGGATTTCCCGCCAGGCCAGCAGTTTGCGCGCTTCGCTTTCCATTGTTGCGGCGGAGTCCGGGATACACCATACAATGGCGCTTTTGAAGGTGCGCGACGAGGCGCCGCATTCACGGGTCATCACATCAAGTTCCCGCAATGTCGTCGCTTTGTCTGCCATGGTCTTATCCGGCCCTATCACCGCAATGGTGAGCGCGGGGCGATTCGGAATATCGCCGCTTCGCTCAGGGAAGAAGCGTTTTTCAATGCCGCCCGGTACGGACGGGTCATTCGCGGAAAAAACGGCCTGTATTTCAGCGCGAATCGCTTCTTCTATTTTACGGGGCTCTACGCTTGCCCGCCGGTCCGCCAGCATCTTGTTGAGATTCGCCGTGAAACTGAAGCGATACTTGTTTTTCTGAACGCCCAGATAATAACAGTGCGTTACGAGCGCCTCAAGCACCGTATCCACATTGCCGCTGTCCAAATCCGGCTCTCCCAGCGCCAGCCGGATTTCCGGCACAGTGGCTTCCTCGCTGGTGGCGCCGCCGTTGGATTCGAACAGTATTACAGCGCCCGCTTTACGGTGGAGCCGACTCTTTTTAATGGCGTCCACCGCCTCCTGGTCCAGTCTGGCGGCAAAAGAATCGGGCTTCCCGCAGATGTCGGTGGTGATGGCGGCTTCGAGCCTGTCTTCATCCAACTGCTCTAAAATCACGGAACGAAACATGGGGTCGTCCAGCGGGGCGCTGCCCAGATCAATCAGCGTATCGCGGCGCGCGCCCTTGTAACCTTCCTGATACGATTTGGCCACCCATAGCGCCAGCATGCGCAGTACGCCGCGCGTCCGCTGAAAACGCGGCAACGTCTGCCACTTGCGCTCGAACACGGACAATACCATCGGATGAAATGGATATGTGGCCTTAAACGCGGCCTGCGCCTCATCCACAGGAAACCATCCCGGCACCTGCTGCCGATGGTCCATAACCCAATCCGCATAAGCGCGACAGACTTCCTGGGCCGGGCGGCTTAACGTTACCTTGCCGTTCTGGCCCACAGCGTTGTCATCCCATTCGAACAAACGGCGTCGGATGATTTCCGCGGACTCCGATTCGGCCGACATCATAATGGGCTTGCCAAGTCTGTCCAGCATTTTTTTATAGCGTTTGAAATCATCCTCATCTTCCTGGCTCATCTCCAGCAACGAAGCGGGAATAGACGCCACCAGCGCCACATTATTCATACTCCGCGCCGTTTCGGACAGGTTGTGCAGGAAATTATACAGCTGGGTCGCCATGCCCATTTTGCGGCCGCGACTGATGAAATTCATCAACTCATCCATCAGAATCATGCAGGGCCGGTCTTTCGGAAGCATTCGCTGAATGACATCCCCACCTGGCGCCGTGGCGTCTGCGTCGTGTTTTGCCACACACTTAAACGCGTCAGCGCCGCCCAACTGCCAGGCAATCTCGCCCCACGGGGTCTTGCGCGCCGGCGTACCGTCATCGCCGCCACGTCCCTGAATGATGTCAAATTCCGTTCCCACGAATACCGCCGTGCGGCATTCCGGGATGCGGCTCACGCCAGCCGCATCAAGTATCTGCCGCACCCCCGGCCAATTGCCGGCGGCTTTGCCGTTTTTCGCCAGATGGTAGAGCAGCGTCAGCGCGTGGGTTTTGCCGCCGCCGAACTGGGTTGCCATGTTGAACACCGCCGATGTCTCGGTGATCTCGCCGTTCAGGCGACGCGCCGCTTCCGAGGCCAGGGAGAGCAGGTTTTTGGTCAAAAAGGTACGCCGGAAAAATTCTTCCGGCAACCGATACACTTCCGGTCCTTTGTTGTGACGCACCTGGTCCAGATGCACGGCAAACTCCAAAGCGTCCAGCGGGCGCTCCTCGCGCAGGTCTTCCCGGGGTGTCACTACTTTATGCCAAGGGTGAAGAGGCATAACACTTCTCCTATCATTTTATACGCTGCCCATGCAAATGAGCAGAAAACTTAAGGACTATAATTCAATAACTTAGACGGTCTCTATGCTCGGAAAA
>SLFT01000522.1 GCA_007124105.1 Candidatus Hydrogenedentota bacterium
CGCTCACCACCGATGAACGACGCAGCCTGCTTGAGGGCTTTAAGCGCTTGCGGCCGCCCTATACCTGCCCGCATGGCCGGCCAATCATTGTGGAATTGACCCAGCGGCAGATGGAGAAGAGTTTTCGGAGGATACAGTGAACCGGGCGATTGCGCTTGTAGGGCCGACCGGCTCGGGCAAGACGCGCTTGACGATTGAACTTGCCAGGCGTCTCGATACCGAGATCATCTCCGCTGATTCCATGCAGTTCTATCGCGGCATGGAAATCGGAACCGCCGCGCCTACTGCCGAAGAACGGGCCGAGGCGCCGCACCATTTTGTGGGTTTCCTGCAACCGGATGCGGAAATGGCGGCGGGCAAGTATCAGCGCCTTGCCCGGGAGAAAGCATTCGAACGGCTGGCGCGGGGACGAACGCCCGTCGTTGTGGGCGGTTCGGGGTTGTACATCAGCGCGTTTATAGACGGCCTGTTCGACGGGCCGGCGCGCGACCAGGCGGTGCGCGACAGGCTGCGGGCCGAGGCCGCCGCCGAGGGCAACCAGGCGATGATGGCGCGGCTTCGTGAGGCGGACCCCTGTTATGCCGACCAGCTTACCAGCGAAAACGACCTGGTACGCATTGTACGCGCCCTGGAGGTATACGAGATCACGGGCCGCCCCTTTTCTGACTGGCATCGGGAGCACCAGGACACGTTGGAACCATGGGATGTGGCCCAGACGGCTTTGTTATGGGAGCGGGACGCCCTGTACGAGCGAATTAACCGGCGCGTGGACGCAATGATTGCCGCGGGCTGGCGCGAGGAGACGCAACAGCTCATTGAGAAGGGCTATGAGAAAGACATCTACCGTCTGAAAGCGCTGGGCTATCAGGAAATGGCGGCCTGCCTGCGCGGCGAACGGACACTGGAGGAAACGCGTGAAGCTGCCCGCCAGCATCATCGCCGCTACGCGAAACGACAGATGACCTGGTTTCGCGCCGACAAGCGTATCCACTGGCTGCCCGCCGGGGACGAGGATGCTGTCGCGTCCTGGATAGCGGAAATGGTGAAACGATACCAACCATGAGTTTGCGCCCGCAATTACGCGGTACTGCTGGGTCTGCGTCGGGAAAAAACAGCGGAAAATAGTTGCGCCGCGCCTGTCAGTGTGGTAAACTGAATGGCTTTTCAGGAAGTATAGGGCTGGACTCGCCACGCGGAGCCGGCCAGGGCTGTCCCGACAGACACTGTCGGCAGGCGTATCGCGCCGTTACACATTGGAGACGCGAAAAATGAAAAAACAATCCAAGGAACAGATGGGCGTATGCAGTTGGTCCCTTCAGGCTACCGGGCCGCGGGATTTGGCTGAGAAGGTGAACACGCTGGGTCTCAAGAAGGTGCAGTTGGGCCTTGTACCCCATCGGGACGATCCCGGCGCCTGGGATGGGGTGCAGGACGTGCTGGCCGAATCGGGCATCGAGATCGCTTCGGGCATGTTTTCCACAATTGGCGAAGATTACACCACGCCGGCAACCATCCGCAAGACGGGCGGCGTGGTGCTGGACAAATATTGGGAGGAAAATCAGCAGCTGGCGGCAAAAGCCGCCGCCGCCGCCGGGGCGATGGGCCTGGAAACGGTCACCGTCCATGCGGGATTCCTTCCCCACACGCCGCAGGCCCCGGACTTTGACAGGCTGAGCCGACGGGTATTGACCCTTTCCGAGATATTTGGGGAAAAAGGCGTATCGCTGTTGCTGGAAACCGGCCAGGAAAGCGCCGAAACGCTGATAGTGTTCCTGGAGGAAGTGCAGAAACGCGGCGGCAACGGCATTGCGGTAAACTTTGATCCAGCGAATATGATCCTGTATGACATGGACGATCCTATTGCGGCATTGCGCCTGCTCGTTCCTCATGTGCGGCAGGTTCATGTAAAAGACGCCAAGCGTCCGCCCGCCAAAGACCAATGGGGCGAAGAAGTGGTTGTCGGCACGGGAGAAGTTGACTGGGTCGCTTTTGTCGGCATCCTGGCCGAGGCCGGTTTTGAGGGTGGTTATATCTTCGAGCGCGAAATGGGCGACGACCGGATTGGCGATATCGCGCAGGGCATGAAAGCGCTGGCTGCCGCCATGACGGAAGTGAACGGTTAACGTAACTGTCTACCAATAGGCCTCAAGAGTGGACTGGTGGGTTCCGCTTCGCTTCACCCACCAGAGTCGGAAAGTTTGATTTAAGAAGGCATTATGCTAGACCGTTACCGGTTAACCACCACGTCAGCGTTCATGCTGCCATACGAACAGTGCCGGACCTTTCAGGATAATAGATGTTGTATTCTATTGGGAGGTGCGTTTACTATACGCTTGGTATGTAACACGCGGCGTCCCCGCGTTTGGGCTGAACGGCAAGGTACGCCTCCAGGCAACCGGCGATACGGGTGCCCGGTATAGTTGAACACCATGCCTCGGCTCTTCCGTACTGCGTTTCCCGTAGCCGGCACTTTGATGTCGCGCTGTCATTTTCTGGAAAGTGGTTCTTCATGAGGCGTTTCCGCCTCTCCGTAACCCCTGAAAGGGGTAGACGCGGCATCCTTGCCGCGCTGCCCGGTGGGTTGCGCGTTACACATAGCGCGTTGACAACGCGGCAAAGATGCCGCGTCTACAATGACATAGAAATATTCTTTCCATGGCGAAGCGCGAGCGGTGGCGTCACTGTCTGTTATGTTGCAGATTCTGAATATGATAAAACCTGATTTTCCATGAGAGGCCGGTTGCCCATGGAAGTTGTTGGTTGGCGCGTTGTGGCGCTGGTTTTGGATATCGGCGTTGATGCGCAAACTTGTAATAATTTATAATAAGTTGTCAAGAGTTTACTGCTTTGTTGCAACGCGCATTTCATTCTCGCGGCGTTATCGTGGTATGATGTTTTATAAGCGTGTACCTTCCATGCGTGACGGTAGACGATGATAAGAAATAATTACGTTACGATGTAAAGAGTGCTACATCATCATGGCTAGTGAAATCCAAATTCGGATGGGAGTTAGGAAATGATCTTCGGTCCTGTCTCATCAGTGAAGGGGAACCGCTGCATAATAGTTGCCCTCGTGTTGACGTTGACAGTTGGAGCGTTTCTCGGCGCAACGACTTTTGTCATGCCATCGGAGGCGGCAACCCCGCTTGAACCCGCTGCCGCGCCTGTATTGGTGTATGGCGTTGGCGAAACTATGACGCACGCGGAAGCCGACGCCAAGAGCCTGGGCCTGCGGCGTCGTGAAGTTTTCATTGAGCCCGATACGCTTGCTGACATTGCCGAAATGACGGAGTCGTACGACGCGGCATTGGCGTTATTCGACGATGTGCTGCTTTACGCGGCGATTGATCAGGCGAGCGAGAACCTGCTTGGCGCACGTTCGTTCAGTGGTCGCCTGACCGAGAAAGAGCACGGACATTTTCTGATGAGCCTTGACGCCGACGGCCGCGCGCTGTTGCAGTTGGACGCGCTCGACGAGGGCCTCACGTATATTGTATCGGAGGAACCGGATACGGGCCGGTATTTCGTGAAGGAGTACCGGGTCGAAGATTTGCGCTCCCCGACATGTATTGTGCCCGAACGGCCTGAATACGACAAGGACGCTTTTCCGCGCGCTACCGTGACGATAGAGAAGGCCGACCAGGTTTTGATAGATGTGCTGGTTGCGTATACGCCCGCGGCGGAACAATGGTCGCGCATTAACCGTACGGGCATGGACAACGTGATTTCGCAAGCCTTCGAACGAGGCAATGTCACCCTTCGGGACAGCGATGTGGAATTGCGGCTGCGGCCTGTACATGCGCAACAGGTACAGTATGTGGAGGCCGAAGATTACATTACCGATCTCTACAATGTTACCTTTCATGAAGGGTTTGATCCCGGAGATCTGAATCCCGCCGGGTTGCTCTCGGAAGTACATGAATGGCGCGATGAATACGGCGCGGACCTTGTGGTGTTGATGAACCTGAGCGAGGTCAGCGACGTGGGCATCGGCGGCGTCGCCTGGTTGCTGGAGGAGCCGGCGGGCGAGCCGGAATGGGGGTTCTCAGTGGTCTCGGTGGAATACGCCGACATGACCCTTATTCATGAACTGGCGCACAATCTCGGGTGTCATCATAGCCGCGACCAGATGATGGAGCCCGCGCCGCCCGAGGGCGGACTCTTCGAGTACAGCGTCGCCTGGCGCTGGCGCGGCCTGAACAATCGCCGCTACGCCTCCATCATGGCCTATCCCGAATTTGATTTCAATACATTTGAGTTTGATACGCGCGTCCACTTGTTTTCGAATCCTGACATCAACTACGCGGGCGCGCCGACGGGCAGTTACGATGGCGATTATGCGCCCGCCGACAACGCGCGCAGCATCCGCGAGATCAAACGTGTGGTTGCCGGGTATCGTCCACAGATTGTGCCGGACGACCCAGACGAGGAAGACCCGGACCCTATACCCGACAGGATATGGTATGTGAACATTAACTCGCCCTACGCCACGCAGGACGGCGCCAGCTGGCAGTCGCCTTTCCAAAGCATGGCGCAGGCACTCAGCGTGGCGAGCGCGGGCAACGAGATATGGGTGGCGCGAGGAACGTATCAGGAAGGAACGGGCGACCTGCCCGCCGTGGCGATGCCGGAAGGCGTGGGGATATACGGCGGCTTTATCGGCGTGGAAGAGAGCAAACTGGAACGCGATATTGCGGCGAACCGCACCATTATTGACGGCGCCAACGAGCGCGTTGCCGTGGCGGGAGCGAACAATGCCACGCTGGACGGTTTTGTTGTGCGCAATGGCGGCATGCTGAATGAAGGCGTCTCGCCGCTGGTGCGCAACTGTACGTTCGAAAACAATGTGGTGGGCATGCAAAATGTCAACGCATCGCCCCAGGTAAAGCACTGCGTATTTCAGCAGAATAACGACGGCATGTATTCCGTGGGCGGCGCGCCGCGCGTTGAATATACGGAGTTCATGAACAACCTCGACGCGGGTATGCGCAACGAGGACGTGGGCGAGACGGCCATTGTCGCCTGTACCTTTATGACCAACCGAGGCGGGGCCGTGGTCAATGTCAACGCCGCACTGGTGGACATTGCGAATAGCTTTTTCACTGGAAACAGGGCCGCCCGGGGCGGCGCCATTGACAATACAAATTCAACGGTGCATCTTACGTACGCCACATTCCTTGACAACCGCGCGCGCAGCGGCGACGGCGGCGCCATCGCCGGCGGCGCGCTTGTGATTGATACGGCGATGTTCCGCGAAAACAGCGCGACGGGCGACGGCGGCGCCATTGCCCGCCCTGCCGCGGGCTCGTTTATTGGCAATGCCCGATTCGTACGCAACAGCGCTGACGGCGCTGGCGGCGCCCTACTGCTGACCGCGGATGCCCGCGTGGAAAATTGCCTGGTATACGGGAACAGCGCCGGCGCGGGCATCGCTGTTCAAAGCGGCGCGCCGGAAATCTGGAACACCACATTCGCCAGAAATTTCGGGTATGCACTGCACAACATGACGGGCGCCGCCAACACAAGCGTCACGAACTGCATTATCTGGGACAATACGAACGCCATCCAGAACACGGACGGCGGAACGGCGACGGTTACGTTCAGCAATGTGCAGGGCGGCGTCGAAGGCCAGGGAAACATCAACGATGACCCCCTCTTCCGTGATATTGCCCAGGGCGATATGTACTTGACCGAGGGTTCCCCGAGCATTAACACCGGTACGGCCGGCGGCGCGCCGGCAGACGACATCGTCGGTACGGCACGACCCCAGGAAGGACAGCACGACATGGGCGCATGGGAGTACGTCGGCCCAGACGGCGGCGACGCCGGTGAAGGGCCTACTGCTGATCCCACCGAAGGCGAGCCTGACGAGGGCGAGGCGGAGGAGGAAGACTACCCCGCCGCGTCTTTTGAAATTGAAAGCCGCGTACGGGACCAGGAGGCCCTGCTGCCGTTGCACGATTGGGTGCCGCTGTTCCGTTTCACTATGAAATATGATGTAGAGGAGATTGCGCCCCGTGATTTGCGGCGGCTGCAATACACGGTGTTAAATGATCCGGACGATGAGCGGCCCTATGCGGTGTCAAGAGACTTGCATACGTCCGACATTCTCGAGTTTGGGCTGTTTTGGGATGAAGACGACGAGGAAGATGAAGAGGATGAAGAGATTGACTTTATCGTGAGGGCGGGAGACCTTTTGCTTACTTGGGATCATACATCAGACTTTGTGACCTTTACTAACCGTAATGGCCTTTCTGAAGCCGGCTATGCGCCGCTGACCTATGACTTAAACTTTCTTGATTCTGATTATACGCCCACAGCAGGTCCGGAAACGGATGAGCGAGAGGGGAATTCCTATATGGTGGCGGTCCGCACCTCGGCTACTTGGCGCAGCCAGCTGACTTTGGGCGTTGAAGTCACAAATGCGGAAATGATTGATCCCGACACGGGCCAAATCCCGATTGATATAGACGACGAAGGCGTTGTGGAACTAATAGACGATTACAGTCCCAGTTTCTTCGAGGAAGAAACATTGGAAGCCGAGGCATTTTATAGTGCCTCCTTCGGCGTGTATGATCCCTCGGGCGGCGATTTTCCAAGCATTGTGTTAGATGAGGTGGGCAATGTGCCAACGCCGAATTTTTGGCAACATCCCACCTTCATGTCCATATTTCCCGCGGAATTCACGCGACCCCGCTGGAATAAACCCGCCCAGCTGATGAGCCTTATCCAGGGCGAATTTTTCGAAAAACGGCGTCTTATTGCCCTTGAAGAGTGGACTTCCGTAATAGGCATTAATCTGCATTCAACTCGTGGCCCGCGTGATCTGGAAGAGGGCGCCATACTGAGAGCGGTGGATGTGGTGCTTACCGACGTAGGCGGCGACCCTTACGGGCCGCCAGGCAATGGCGGTTTCAACCCCAGGGATGCCCTTAGACCTGTAACGAGGGGAAATTGGGATTCGCCTACTTTTGGCAGCCATGTTGCGCATAACGGCATTTGGGTTTGGCGCGATATGAATGGAAACGGTCTGTTCGAACCTCCTACCCCGCTGGAAGGCGGCGGTGTTGCCTTTAACAATGATCGCCCCTTGCCTGCGGGCGCCGCTTTTTATGAATGGGAATACGTCCCGGAACCACCTGGCGGCGGCGACCCCTGGTGGAAGATTTCACTGTGGTTTGCGGCTGGCAGACAGTCAGAATGGGCGTTTATAGATGATACGCCGAATAACACCTTTCCAGATCCGAGTGACGACGGTAAATTTGGCAGCGAATTTACGTATGATTACTTTGTGGTTACGCGCTTTGACAGCGGCTTCAAGGATGTGTCTTTGCGCGAACCTGAGAGCACCGGCGCTACTTATGGCGCGGAGTTCCGCGCCTTCATCGAGCCCAAGCGCTACGACCCCTTCCAAGGATACTACACTGGCGGCATTTGGACCAGTAGCCAGGTTCCGGGTGTACGTCCTATGATAGTTGATTGGGATTTGGAAGACGATAAAATTATGTCGTTCGATGATACGCTGTGGCCCCCCGCTGAACCCTGGTGGCCCGAGCGCACACTGAACCAGAAGGTGGCAAAGCCATTTCGACTTGGGGTCGAGGTTCACGATATGGTGTCAACATTTACCGGCCGCAGAGATACACGTGACTTTACAGATATTGAGAGCTATTTGATGTTTACTTTTCATCCAATTAATGTGATTGGTCTTAGAAGAGGCGTAAGGCGGGAATCTTACGGCCATTCACCCGTTCAAAATCGCGACTATGATTACGAACGCGAATTTTCAACTTTTGCCGCATGGATGGACCCGCTTTTCAGGGATTCACAACGTTTTATAAATGGGCACATGGTGAATGCGTATGGGATGTCGGGTATCGGGTATAGCTTGCCCGCCACGTTGTTTGGATACTCCTATCAGTTTTATGCGATCTGGGGCTTGCGTCAGTTCTCTTTTGAGAGCGTTCCTTTCTTCAAGCAAAACTATGATGGGCCTCCGTACGGGCCTCGTTCCACGGCATATCCCATGCCGCCTGATCAGCCCGTAATTCCCCACTATAATACCTGGCCGCGTCAGTTACGGCTGGGTGAATATCCAGCGTTAACTGATTGGGCGCCTGAGGATGCGCGCGCTCGGCTATTGACGCAGAAAGTGGAGGCGAACAGCAGTCATACGCCCATGCTTGGGATTAATGTTGCCGGCAGCGCCGATCCCATTGTCAATAATGAGGGCAACAGCGTTACCATTGCGCAGATAACGCTTGCCTTCTGGGGCCCGGATTTTACGCCTGACTTGCTGAAACCGCTGGATCCGGAGGGCGACGCCAACCAGAGCCTTGATTCAGGTGTTCTTCTTTGGGAACGCGGGGAGGTAGGTGACACTGCCATGGGCCTGCCGCTAACCTTTTTGAACACGCAGGATTTGGATGCGTATATGGATCAGCCCGTACCTCTAATCCACAATATTGTACCTGTTACTGGCTTGCGTTGGGGCAATGCGCCGGAATATGTTGATTTGAACGGCGACGGCATGCCCAATGACCTCAGCGGCGACGGAAAGCCCGATAAAGCGTGGGTGCTCACGCTGTTTCCGCGCAATCAGTGGGAAGTCCCGCAAACCGATATGCTGGAAAATGCCGGCAGTGATTTGTATATTACAGTGAGCACCTCGGAAAAACTTGGCCGGTTCCAACAGTTCCGCGCCATGGTGCCCGCCAGTTTGCCCGCGCGCCAGGAAGGGCGCCAGACAGGCGGCATTCAGTTCTACCCGCCTGTGAACACCAGTCCAACGGCATTTTTGAAATCAAACGCTGAAGAGGACCCCGTGTACGGCTATTATGGCCACGATATGCTACAGGCGAACATCCCCGTTCGTATCGAGGACATGACCGGGCGCTGGAGCGACGTTCATATCGGCGGCGCGCCCGTGCCCGTGCTCGGGCTGAATGTTGCCACCAACCGTCCTGACGGCACGCTGGCGCGCGGCGATTCCGGCGTGGGGTTGGAGCGCGGTTTCCAGGTGGCCGGACAGCGTTGGCGTCCGGGCGATCTTGCCGGCGATTTCCTGATTGACCGCCGCTACGAGAGTTATGAGATTCTGGACAATACAGCGGACACATTGACGCTGTTGAGCGGTACGCCGCGCGACGGCGCCTGGCGCATCGTGCGCGACCCGTCTTTCCTGGAAGAAGTGACGGTTGAGTTTTATCAGGAGGGAACGCACGCGAACTTTAATCCTCTGACCGACCTGTTGCCCTTGGATATTGATCAGCGGATCAGCGGGGTCGCCATTTACCGCGACAACGTCAACCATCCCGCCAATCGCCCCGGCAGATTCGATCCCGACATAGACATTCCGCTTACGCTTGACGCGCCGCCCCGTTTTGCGGGTCGCACGGCCGATGAGTTGAAAGTGCGTTTCGTTTTCTCGACGCCCGGCACCAGTGATTTCCCGACTCCGCGCGCAGAACAGCCTCGCAACCGCCAGTGGATATATGACAGTTTCGACGATCCTGGGAATGGCGCGGACTTCTTTATCGTCCTTCGCGCATCGGATAATATGCAGATAGGCGACAACTTCCGCGCCGGCATTGTCTCGTGGGGACCGAACACGCCCACCGAGCCTGATCCGCACATCTGGGCGAACCTGGCGGGCGAGGCGCGGCATGATTATCTGAAGTTCCGCGAGTTTCCCTGGGCTGAGCGCGGCGTGGGATTCATTACCTATTTCCGCGATCCGCCCACCTCGTATTATCTGCATGGCGCGAAAGCAAGCCAGCGTCCGGACAGCAGCGGCTTTAACTGGATTCGTTC
>SLFT01000247.1 GCA_007124105.1 Candidatus Hydrogenedentota bacterium
ACGCGGCGAGCGGCGTGTAGCCCAATGCCCGCGCCTTGTCTTCGCGCATGACAATTACCGCGGACGCGCCGTCTGTCAAGGAACTGGAGTTGCCAGCTGTGAGGGAGCCGTCTTCCTTAAAAACCGGCTTGAGTCGCGCCAGTTTTTCAAGGGTGGTGTCGCCGCGCACGATATTATCCTTGTCCACTGTTGTGCCGTCAGGAGTTACAACAGGCATGATCTCCTCCGTAAGGATTCCTTCCCGGATGGCTGCCGCCGCGCGCTGGTGCGACTGCACGGCAAACGCATCCTGTGCCTCGCGGGATATTTCATTGATTACAGCCATGCGTTCGGCCGCCTCTCCCATCAACTCTCCCGTAGAACGTTCACGGACACTCGGTCGGCTTGGAATAAGATCGCGACGAATGCTTAACTTTGTCATCAGTCGCAAATAGTCTTTCACGCCCGATTTGCCACTTAACAACACTGGGGCCGCCTTATGCACAAGACTTGGCGGCATGGTCACCTCGGCATTACTGGTGGAATCGCTTCCTCCGGCAATCATAACGTCCGCTTCGCCGCGTTCAATAGTTGCCACGGCCTGCGTAATGGCCTTCAGCCCGGAAGTGCAGGCCCGGGTAACCGTAGTCGCCTCAATACTGCGGGGCAGTCCCGCTTCCAGGACAATCTCTCTGCCGATATTTACCGATGCGCTCGGCAGAATAACACCGCCCCAGACCAATCCGTCAATTGCTTCCGGTTGCAGTTCCGTGCGCCTCATAACCTCCCGGATCGCCACGGCGCCCAACGCAATTGTATTCATAGGAGTGAAGGCGCCGAATGAACGCAGGAATGGTGTGCGTACGCCTGCAACGATAACCGCGCGGCACCCTTCCTTGTTAAACGATACTGGCATTGTGTGTACTCCTTTTTTTTAAGCCCCTACAAAATTTCCGCCGCAAACGCGCAATACCTGGCCTGTAAGTCCGGCCGCACCCGGGCTCGCCAGAAAAGTCACCGCCTCCGCCACGTCTTCAGGATGTCCGCCCTGGGAAAGGTTACACAGCCGCCGGGCCACTTCCCGCGTCATCATGGGCATGGCGGCGGTCATGGCAGTCTCTATGAAACCGGGCGCCACCGCATTAACCGCGATACCGCGACTTGCGAGCGACGGCGCCAATGCCTGTATATAGCCAATAACGCCCGCTTTCGAAGCGGCGTAGTTTGTCTGACCCGCATTACCGGCAATACCGCCGATGGACGACAGACAGATGATGCGGCCGTTATCCTTGAGCAACGCCAACAGGGCTTTATTCAAGGCGATAAGCCCAATCAGGTTGACGCCAAGCACCATGTCCCAACGCGCCTCATCCATATTGCCCAAGGTCTTGTCGCGCGTTACGCCGGCATTATGCACGACAATATCCAAACCATCAAATTTTTCCTTGACAAAGGACGCTACTTTTTCCGGCGCACCAGCATCGGTCACATCGCAACCCAACGCGCTGCCATTAATTTCTGCCGCGACCTTCTCCGCCGCCGCCAATTCCGCTGGACGGTCCATGCAAATTACATGGGCCCCTTCCCGCGCCAGCGCAAGCGCCGTTGATTTGCCTATGCCTCGCGCACCGCCGGTAACCAGCGCTATTTTTCCATCCAACACCTTTACGCGGGGCACAGGGTCCGGACATGAACACAAAGACGACAAATGCACCGGCTGACCTGAAATATATGCCGCGTGTTTTGACAGCAGGAACCGCAGTACCGGATCAAGGCGGTCATTTGCATCCTCCGGGATATAGAGGGTCTGCGTCGTGATCCCCTTGCGTCCCATCTCACGCCCCATGCTGCGCACGAAACCTTCCAACGCGCGCGCGGCGGCAGCCGCCTCTGGTTGTTCCTTGGTTGCCGGCGGACGGCTTAGAACAAGCGCTCTGCCGCAATGACTCACCTTTTTGACAAGACCATGGAAGAAGGAATATACCGCGCGCAAATCCACTGCATCTTGTATGCCAGTTGCATCAAACACCAGCGCATAAGGATGCAGGTCGTTTCTAGCGCCGCCCGCATCCAGTAGGGTTGCTTCGCCCTGTGCAGTGTAATTATCACATTGTTCGCTGGTCCCGGATACGGCCAATGCCGCGCCCGTAGACGCCAGACAGGGCGCCAGCAGCGGCGCCAGACTGCTGCCGTCCAGATGCCCGACAACAACTTGTTTTCCTTCCAGAAAACGCTCGGTCCAAGGACCATCCGCGCGCGCCAGGTATTGTGGCATGGGCACAGGAAGCCCCAAGGTCGTTATTATCTTGCGCGCCGTCGGTTTACGGCCCAGGTTTACGAAAAAGTCACTCATTGTTCTTCTCCTCCATGGCTGTGTAGTGCCCCATTGCACAAGGGGCTTTACCGGGCATATCGCCAACAAACACTGTTCCATCTTCACAACAATAAACCGCTGGCGCAGCCGGCAATACAAGCGGACGTGTAAACCGGAGTTCCAACGTGTGTAATCGCTCAGGATGCCCATCCAAGACACACCGGTTCAGTGTTTCCACCGTGCGCGCCATTGTTCCAAGACCGTGTAAAATAACATTCTTAAAACCGGACAACCACGCATACAATCTTA
Organism: Candidatus Hydrogenedentota bacterium; assembly: GCA_007124105.1. Taxonomy (GTDB): domain Bacteria; phylum Hydrogenedentota; class Hydrogenedentia; order Hydrogenedentales; family CAITNO01; genus SLFT01. The sequence goes on from SLFT01000247.1 coordinate 2,603, forward strand.
CCCAATGCACAGGATTAAAATCACCTGTCAACAAGGCAAACTCCAGACCGCTGCGCCTGGACAGACGCCACCGGTCAACTTCTTTTGCGTCTTCAGGGATGCATGGCTTTTCTTTGTCGCTTTTTCCGCCCGACCGCTTGATTTGAAACAGAACACTTACGGTACATACCAGGGTCTCCGGGTGGTCTGATGTGCCTGTTACTACGCGCACCAACACTATGGCGCGACGTCTATCATCGTCAATGGATTCGATGTTGGCCCGCACCTGTAGTTCTTTTCCTCGGGGCAGGCTTCCTTTTACTTCCATGCGACAACCGGCATTGAGCATCTTTGCCATACTGTACGGCAGGTCAATAATAGTCTCCCCTACAACCGGAAAACACCACTGTGGAAACAAATGCGCCGGCACACAATCGCGATAGTGCTTCGTGTCGCCGCCCATACTGACAATAAAATCATCTATCAGATCATCAGGAAGCGGTGAAAATATCCGCGTCAGGGGTGGTTCTGGAAGCTGATGGGGCACAGGACGGGTGCGACGAAGCGGCCCTTTCAAGACTGAGAGCGTCATGCGTACTACCATAGTAATCATAGACTTCTGGTGAAGGATGTGACGTATAAGCATTCGCTCCATCTCCTGCACGTTTTCTGTGGTCGGTCTTTCCGATAGTAACCAGGCAATAAAGAGAAATATCCCCGCGTCGGGGATACAGTGTCAAGCTGCTCTGATGTGGACGCGTCATAGCCTGCGATGTCCGATATCCTCCGACAATGTCTGACAGCGCGCTGATTAACCCGTTTCCCTTCTCCCTGTTATTTACGATAACGGAACGCGATCGCGCCATATACATGTAGCGGCGACCGCTAAGCGGTTTATTGTTCAATGAGTGATTTCAACCGTCGCAAGTCCTGCTCTGTCAATCCCATCTGGCGCGCTCTCGCCCGTAAATTTGCGCCTGCGGGCGAGTTGCGCAATTCCATGATAATACGCCGTTGCTCGGCCCGTGGCAGCGCTTGAAATTGTCGGAGAAGCGCCCGCGCGGAAGCCGGCGTTTTTGGAAGCGATTCCAACTGTGACATAAGAGATGGCGGAATGCGACCACCTCGAATTTGCGATGTGGGAAGACGACCGCCAGCAACCGGCGAAGCCGGCAACCTGCCGCTTGCCAGCGCGAAAACATCCTCTATTTCGACGCTCTGAAACCGAGGACGTGGAACAGGAAAAGCAAAATCTTGTGCAGGCGGCGCATCAACAGTCCAGTTATCAAGGGTCACATTAACCGAAACAATCGTATCATCATTGGCGCCAACCATGCCCGGCATTTCCCGGAATACAGTGGACAAATCCATGTGCAGACCAGCCAGTCGCGGTGTATCGCCGAGCGCGTTATGGACAAGCATTTGAACGCTCAAGTCTCGGAATGAATGATAGGCGTTGAACACCATGTCCAGATTCAACGCAGTTTCGCCGGAAGCAGCGGCGTTTGTGACGCGCCCTTCAGCAAGCATGTTCCACCAGCGTTCGGGTTTCGAGTATTCAAGAAAATCGTAAAACATCAGTACCGCGGGCACTGTCAGGCCCTCGGGTTGTTCGTGAATGCGGGCCATGATTGTAATCAGGTTGATTTCACGGGGCAAGAACATTTGTCCGGAACCCTGGCGTCCCGAGGAAAGCAGCCTTACAATGATCGCCTCGTCCTCTTCTCCGTACACCGAGATGGCAAGACGGCCTGGCCCATGTTTCGACAGTGAGAATGCATACGAATTCTTCTGTGCCTCGCCGCCTTGTTCTATGCTGGTCTCCAATACGCCCCGTGCGGAGAATTCCGTGAGATCATACAGGTAGCCATGAGTCCTCTCAAGCAATTGCTCGAATGCGTCTGTTATATCCGGCTCTTGCGCTTCTTTCGTTTCCGCCTGTTCTGTGTCCGCCTGTTCTGTGTCCGCCTGTTCCGTGTCCGCCCGGGCTACGTCGCGTAAGCCTGGCATCATCAAGAAACACACGACCAGTATCCCCATAGTCTTCGCGCAGGCGGCGTTATTTTTATTCATGCGCTGCATATCATGTACTCCCTGTTCAATAAGCATCTGGTGCCCGCATTTTGCTGTTTCCGCAAATTGTGCGTTATCTCAGGCGCTGCGCAAGGCCGCAATGCAGCCCGGACAGCAGTGCGAATTACTACACACCCATTATAACGCATAGGCCGGCAAGTCACAAGTTCCCAGAGATGGAAGGCCTTTGTGTGTTGGCCCCAATTCCCGCTTTTTTTATATGTCGCCCACGCCTTTTCGGCTGGTACTGCTGTTTGCATTATTTAACGTGTTTTGTTATGATTGCTTTAGGTTAGCTGTTAAGCAGTGCCTCATACGGTACTGCTCCAAAAATGTGACCTATCGGCGGACTGTCGGGCACTGTTGAACGGCGTTTAACGTGTCAGATGATGTCCCCGTCAATGTATGTTTGTGGTGGTTGTGTAAGCTTCATGAGCGGCTATCTGTGCTGTCGCGACCTTAGCATAAATGGAGACAGCGACAGCGTGCGTTGAATGTACGCATGTCGAGATTATTGAGGCGCGGATAGACCCGTTAACATAGGGTGGTTGCTGATACTGGCCGGAGGGGATACGCACATCAATGAAAGGACTTGAAGAGTGGCGGGCGCGCAATGCGGGCAATGTACTTGCGCGCGCGGAGCGGCGCCTGGAGGCCGCTAACAAGCCGGCTGAACAATTGCGACAAACGCACCCCCGCCTCCTTTACATCATTTTTGATCACAGTTCCTGGCATGATGCAGAAGAGATGCAGGAAATGTGGGCCGGGCTGCTCGTCTCCTCGGCGTTAGGCGATCCCTATGATGAAAGCAATCTGGTGTTCGTGGGCATTTTGAGTCAGATGACCGCCAGCGAAGTGCGCATTCTCAATCACGCGTGTTATAACGCCACCAAAGTGGTCTCTGACGACGGCGTTATCGCGGCGGAACAGTTCGAATACTCGTTGAACGATCTGATGCGCATTTCACGCACATCGGAGCTTTTCCGACTCGATTTCCAACTCGATCACCTTCGCGCTCTTGGGTTGTTTCCTTTTGGAATAGGGCTTACGGAACCGTCGCGACAATTTTTGGCTGATATCACCCCCAGCTCCCTGGCGTTGTACATGTTTGTCCGGTGTCGCGGCTTCCCGGGACCGCCCTCTGATTTCTTTTCGTTCGTGTAAGAGTTGCCGCTGCTTGTAGCTGTACAACAGCCACGAAAGCCGAAGCGGGTGTTCATAAATCCTACCGCATTACCATGAATGCTGTAGGAGGATATCGTCTGACACAGTCCGACACAGTCCGACCGCGTTCGACAATGAACAAAAGTCCATCAACAAATCACATTTCTGATTAGTCATAACATAAGAGATTTTCCGCCAAGCTGGATTAAGCGCCCAATGACGCAGGACTTTCATTCATGAGTATGCCCACACGAGACGATTACGTCGTGGCGATCCAAGACCCGGCGAATATCGCCCTGCCTTTACTACATAACATGCGCCTTGCATGTACGGACAATGCGCCACGTGTGTGGACAGGTGCGTTCGGAATAGTGTTTCGCTTCGAGCGAAATGATGGAACCGCGCGCGCAGTAAAATGTTTCACCAGTACGCACCGGACACGGGCCGAGCGATACGAAGCCATCTCAGAGCATTTGGACCGCGTATTCTTTCAGAACCATCCGCTGACCCGATATTTGGCAAATACCCTTTATATGCGTCAGGGCATACGGGTGCAAGGGAAATGGCGCCCCCTTTTACTGATGGACTGGGTGGACGGCGTCTTTATTGATGAATATGTCGGCGCCCTGGTGGAAAATGAGGATGCAGGCCGCCGTGTTGCTGAGACGGCGGACCAGTGGATAGAAATGGTCTTTGCATTGAGGGGAGCGCAAGTTGCGCATGGCGATCTGCAGCATGGGAACGTATTGATTACGCCTTCAGGGGATATGAAGTTGATTGATTATGACGGTCTGTGCGTACCAACCCTGGCCAATCGTTACGTCATGGAGGGCGGACATCAGAACTATCAGCATCCTGCCCGAACCCTCCGTTTTGATGAGAACCTGGACGCCTTTTCTGCATTGGTTATCCTGACCGCGTTAACGGCCGTTTCGTTGCAGCCCGGGCTTTGGCGTCACTACTACAAAGGCAACAACATGCTGTTCGTGGAGTCTGATTTCCAAGATCCCGACACATCGCCCCTCTTTCACGACCTTGAGCGAATTGGCGATTCCCGGCTCTTGTATCTCACACGCGAACTCAGGAAGGCTTGCGCAACCCGGGACGCGTCCGCTGTGAAAGCCTTCGAGGAAATTGTTGCGGCGCTGTCTGGGCAATGAGCCGCACGGTACGGCAATCTCAAAACAGGCTGTTGGCCCGATTACTTCGTATGAGACGTATAATTCGACATATCCGGTGTGGGCATGGTATTATAGGCGCGCTTTTTGGGAAGAGTATTTCTTGGTGTTGTATGGAATACGCCGCAGGAACAACGTTTGCGGTAATTATTTGGGAGATGAGTCATGGAAGTTTTTGAACAGATAGCAACTTGTGTAAGTCGTGGAAAAATCAACAAGGATTCGCCGTATCCACCCGATATGCGTGGTGAAGACGGCGTATTCGAATTGGTGCGCGATGCGCTGACTGGCGATACAGACCCCAATGACATTCTGACCAAAGGGTTGATGGTCGGCATGAATGACGTGGGCAAGAAATTCAGCCGCAACGAAGTGTTCGTACCCGACCTGCTCATGGCTGCCAAGGCGATGACAGCCGGTATGGAACAGCTGCAACCCCACTTCGATTCGGGCGCGGCAAAACGGCGCGGCGTTTTCATCGTGGGCACGGTACAGGGCGACCTGCACGACATTGGCAAGAACTTAGTGCGCATGATGATGGAGGGCGCCGGTTATGAAGTGATTGACATGGGCGTGGACGTGGCCCCCGAGGCCTTCCTTGCGAAAGTGGATGAACGCCCGGGAAGCATCGTTGGACTCAGCGCCCTGCTTACCACCACCATGGTCAACATGGAAAAAACCACAAAGATGATCAAGGAAAAGCATCCCGACGCACTGGTGGTTGTCGGCGGCGCACCGCTTACCCAGGAATTCTGCGACAAGATCGGCGCAGACGCTTACTCGCCGGACCCACAAGGCATTATCGAGTGGCTTGACGCAAAAGTCGCCTGACCCAACACAGTAATATAGACGAACAAAAATCAACCGGAACACTATGTCCGCGTGGCATGTGTTCCGGTTATTTTGTTAACGCATAAACAAGGAATAAAGACAAGACGGCTCATTGAAGTTGTTCGTTGTAGCCCCGGGGAAGTCCCTCCCTTGGCCCTGTGACGCCACCGTAAACAAGAAAAATGGGGGCCGCGATATGCCTCAACATGTCCGATGCTGTGCGACCGCATCTGGCTGCGTCCGAACGCATCCGACAATGTCAGGCAATCCACCGATAGGCCAAATTTTCGGAGCAGGGCCGCCCTGTGGATAACATCTGGATAACCCGTCGGGGCAAGCGTAATCTGCGCGTTCAGTTGAACTCCTGCCTTTTATGATTTCTACTGCAAATCGCATCTTCACAGGCATTTAGCCCTCCAATTCTCAAGACATACAGCAATTCACCAGCAGACCGGTCATCTCGTTGTTAAATACGCTCTATTATGATACAATATCGAGAAATAGTAATGGAGGCGTTTCAATGAGAAACAAAGAATTGCCCGGGCCAATGAAGTTGCTAATTGCCTGTCAGGATGTGGAATATGGCATGACATTGGCCCGATTTATGGATTTCCCGCATGTAACCATCGAGCGTTGCCATGATATGGCGGGCCTGTTGCGGCTTGCCAGTCGTGAATGCTTTGATGCGCTGGTATTAGACTTGGAATTAGCCAATCAAGGAAATATAGACCTGGTGTCTTTTGTGCGACAGCGGAATCCGGCTACGCGCATGATTCTACTGTTTGAGATAGACCATATAGACGCTGCCCTTGACGGAATACGGATGGGCGCTTTTTTCTATTTACCCAAGTCAAGCCCGCCCTCTGATGTGGCGCTTGCCGTCAACAAAGCGCTGGAAAAGAAATGGGTGTCGAACACCTGGGGCCCGGGGATTCCGTCGCCGGTACGCAATTGACCGACTGAAGTCAAGGGCACCCAGTCATCCCAACTGCGAGCCCCGTAAGACTCCAGGCTCAGAACAGATCGCAGGTTTTCCGTCGTTCCGTCTCTGCCTCGGACATCCCGCAACAGATGGTAAAACACCATGGACCGCATGTCCTGCTCTCCATCCAAACCAAAATCCGCAGCAAACCCGTTAACGAGTGCCATTTGCGGGTAGTCTTCCGGAGTGCCGGCACCCCCATCAAACAAAACCATCGGATAACCTTTGCGCTGCGAATCCCAACTCAACACGTCCGGGATGACATGCGAATAAAACTCACGCTCGCCCCGACTGGTGTAATTTCCGGTCTGCCTCAAGTTCGGAAGTCCGGCATTGATGTCGTTGGATAAAATTCGCCGATCCCCGCCGAATGCAAATGGCAGGGAGAATACGGAATCGAAGTCCTGATAGACCGCCCAGCCACCTGCGTCAACGTCCCCATCATCATCCTCTCCCGGCTCTGTCGGCTCCTCTCCCCATTCCGCCCCCGGCGGCCATGCTCCTTGCGTTGCGGCGGATGCGGCCGCTCCATCAACTCCATCCAGAATATCCCCATGAGCGCTGCTCCCGAGATCGATCTCGTCATCAAACAAAATAATTTCGGCTGCGTCCTCGCCGCCCCCCACCACCACAACTTGTACGCGAATCGTCCGTCCGTTCGGGAAATACAACACGGGATGGACCGATTGCAGGTCGAAATCCACATTGGGCCCCGGCTCCAGATCGGCCCGCCCTTGGTACAAGAACTCGGGAACCAAGACACTGTCCGCTCCGCCGAGATCCCACGCCGAGCCGTCGCGTCCCCGCTCCACGGCGCCGCGGCCGTTGACGGAAACTCCGCTCGATGCGAACAGATGCGTCTCGCCAGCACGGAAACGGTCACTGAGCGCGGCACTGGTAAGCTCGAATGCAATGGGGGTATCCCGTGACTCGAGATCCAGAGCAAACCATTCCTCTTCTGCTTGCTCCT
>SLFT01000154.1 GCA_007124105.1 Candidatus Hydrogenedentota bacterium
GGTATGGTGCATGGCCAGTTGTTTGAACCCGGTTACTTTCTTGCCGAAGTAGGCCAGGGCGTTTCGATGGTCGCCGCAGTTCAGGAACAGGGCAAGTTTTCTCGCCCGTATTTGCGGCATCAGGTGGGTCATTATCTTTACGAGCAATTGCTGTTGCGCGCCCGCTCCGCCGATGGAAATAAGCAGCCGTCGCGGCGCGTCCCTGGCGATGCGCGCAAGTCGCGCGTCGCAGTCCTCATGGATATTGGATGCCAGTTCGTGGTCCACGTAATGACCGGTCAGCTGAACCTGCTCGGGGGACATGCCCTGTACGGCGACGTTCTCGTCGCCGAGTCCGCGCAGCGTGCGCAAGATAAAGTACGCCGATGGCGATTGGACGGTATGCAACGCGCCCGGGGCAAGGTGAAATCCGAGTGGACAGTTGTCCGGCACAACGTTCACCACCCGCTTGAGTCCGGCGTGCAACGCGCCGTGCGCGTTGAAGGGATGGGTGGCCAGAAAAGGCGTGTCAGGGGGAATCTCCCGGTGTACGTCCGCAAGCATGGCTGACGCCTCAACAATGGGATAGTTTCGCTCGAAGCGTTTATACCATTTCCCCATGAGCGGGTCCCACAGCAGATTATTGAACAGCCGGGACTTCTGCGAGAGACGAGAACCGCGCGAGTACCATTTGTCCATGTCGCGGATCATGCGCGCGCCGGCGGAATCGAAGTTGAGCAGATCGAGCCAGCACGGCACAAATCCTTTCGCCCGCGCGGCGGAGGCCAGCGCCATGCCAATCCGATAGTGACCATACCCCATCCGGATTGTGCCAATGAACACCGACTTCTCATAATCAATGGCTTCGTCCGTGTCGTTCGAGACGACCTCCTTCAACCCGAATATCGGTCCCAGGACAGCATTGTCGCAAGCGCGCAGCGGAAAGGCTGTCTTCTTGTCTGCGCCGTAACGTTTGGCGAAACGCTGCGCAAGCCGTTTTCCCTTGCGCCGCGTTTTCTTGCTGATCGGCATCCCATAGATATCCAGGGGCTTTTCCGATCTCTTTTGCATAACAATGTCCTCACGGGGTACGATGTTAAAATAACGGCTCGATATTCGTTGATTGTGGTTTTGGCGGCGGCGTATTTTCCGCGTAGGCCGCCGCCAGGCCGGTCTCGAATTCTTCCTTGCCCGATTCGAATTCTTCCACGGAGATGCTGCCGATAACCGATACGGGCAGTTTGGTGCCGACACTGACAAAGGAGACGCCGGTGCCTTGGGGCAGCGGCTTGGGCTTCACCTCAGACTTCCATTTCTTGGCCGGGCGTCCGCCGGACCACATGGTTATCAGGTATATTGTCTTCATCGGCTGTATTCCTTATCGGGCATTATGCGCAGCGGATGCCTGCGCTGATTCCGCAAGATATGCGAGCGCCGTCTGCGCCGCCTGCTCCGGCGTAATATCATGCATGCATCGGTGATGCTCCAGGGGACACACAGGTTTCTGACAGGGGCTGCATTCCAGCGGCTGCCGCAGCACCTGACCAATCTCGTACGGTCCCTCGGAATACCGGGGCGATGTAGGCCCCATAATACATACAATGGGGCGCTTGAATGCAACTGCGATATGCCGGGGGCCGCTGTCATTGCAAATAAGCAGGTCAACCTGCGACAAGGCCGCCTTCAAAACGGCAATGCCGTCATCCACAGGGGGCAACGTAAGAAAGTTCACGGCGGCGTGTCTTCTAATCGTATCGCGAATATCTTCCTCGCCAGGACCTGTGAGCAACAGGAATCGAGCGTTGCAAGCGGCGGCTATCAGGTTCGCCGTCTCGGCAAAGGCTTCCGGCATCCAGCGTTTGCTGGGGCCAAAGGCTGCGCCCGGCGCTATGCCTATCAACGGCCCTGATCCCGCGAGCCGGGACGCTGTTTCGCCGATGGCCGCTTCAGAAACGCCCAGTTCGAGGCCGGCGCCGTCGTCTTCGCAACCGACAAGAGCCACAAGGTCAAGGTATTCGCGCGACATGTATACAGGCGTAATGCGGCCCTGCTCCCGATGAGGCGCCAGCGTATCCGTGAGCAGCCATGCGCGACCGTTGCGCGCGTATCCAATGCGACGGCGTCCCCCGATCAACCGCGCCAGCAAGGCCGCGCGAAAGGAGTGAGGAAACACGGCGACGAGGTCTCGCCCGTGAGGACGCAGCTCTTTTGCGAGTCGCGTCATCTGCGCTACGGACGGTTGCGCGGGGATGGATACAAGGCCGTCTATCCAGGGCAGGTCCTGGAGCAGGGCGCAAACTCCCGCGCGCCCCGCAACGGTCAGGCGCGCCCCTGAATGGCGAAGATGCAACGCCCGCAACGCCGGCGTACACATGGCGGCATCGCCAAGCCAGTTTGGCGCCAGTGCCAGCACGCGTGTTGCTTCGGTATGCCTGCTGCTGCTCATGCGCTACAAATTCGCGGGCGCATCGCCAGACAGGGCACGCTCTTCAGGTGTCTGTTGCACAAATTCTTCTTGGGTCGTTTGCGGCGTGTTGCTGGTCTGGACGTCAGGCTGCGGTGTTGCGGGGGGGGCAGCAGAAGGGACGCTGGAGGCTTCCGCTTCAGCGCGCGCTTCCGCTTCTACCCGCGCCATGGCGGCGGCTATGGCCTCGGCATCCGCTTGTGTGCGCGCCTGCGCAGTCGGACTGGCATTGATTGTTTCGGATTTTGGTTCGGGCGTTGAAGGCGCGGAAGGCGGCGCTGCTACAGACGCCGTCGCCTCGGAAACCGTATGACGCGGCTGCTCTTCGGCAGGCGTTTCCGCGCTCGTATGCGGCGCATCCTGTTCAGCAGTCTCTTCCGCTGCGCGCGCCTCCGCCTCAATACGCGCAATAGCTGCCGCCAACGCTTCCGCTTCGGCCCGTTTACGTTCTTCGGCGCGCGCTCTGGCGTCGGCCGCCTCAAGTTCCCGCACACGCTCTTCCCAGTCGTCGCGGGTCAGTTCAAGATAGCTGACCAGCGCCGCCGCGACATTCCCCCGAGTATATTGTGTGCGCGCTTCGAAGGTGTTCTTCCAGCTGTCTCGAAGCATAATCCCATATACGGAGGGATGTTGCCGCACATAGCTTTGCACCCCGGTCTGCACGTCGCCTCGGCCAAACTGCCACACAAATTCGGCGGGCGTGAGACCGCCGCTATAGATATTCCAAAACTCTTGTATTTCCATGCCCGCAATTATACCAAAAGCGCGGCATCAAAAGCAGACTGGCGCGCATGGGTTGGCGTGGTTGCGGATTGAAACAGTATCGTTGTGGATAACGATGGAACACGCCCGTTTTGCGGTTTCATCGGGCGCCAGACAGACAACAACAAAAACGTTCCATGACGCGAAGTTGACAAAATCGCGTAGACATGGTATAATGCACTTGACACTATACAGCGCGTGAGGTGCGTCTGGACGCTGCAATTCAGGAGGTGTTGAGACATATCCGTATGACGGGGGCCTGTGCGCGCGGGAACAGCAATAGATGCTTTGGTTCCCAGGGTTGTGACCGATTTCCACATTGTAGCTGAGAGGCGACTGTTGAGTAAATATTCCCGTGAAATGATCGCCCAGGTACTGGCTGCGAATGATATTGTGGACATTATTGGCGGCTGTGTTGATTTGAAGCCCGCAGGCGTGAACCGGTACAAGGGGCTGAGCCCTTTCACGAACGAAAAGACGCCGTCGTTCATGGTGAGCCGGGACAGGCAGATATTCCACTGTTTCAGCAGTGGGCAGGGCGGCGATACCATCAGCTTCATAATGCAATATGAGGGGCTCAGCTTTAATGAAGCGCTGCAAAAGTTGGCGGATCGCGCCGGCATCAAACTTGCCGCGTCCGGGGTGGAAGGCGACCGCAAAGACTACATGCGCCGTCGTGTCCTTGAACTGAACGAGTTTGCCGCGAAATTTTACCGGCGCTGTCTACTCGCCCCCATGGAGGGCGCTGCCGGGCGGGCCTACCTGAAAAAGCGCGGACTTCAGGAGAGCACGGAGACACGTTTTGGTCTCGGGCTTGCGCTCGAGGGCTGGTCGCACCTTTACGAGGCAGTTGCCAGGAAACAGTTTCGCGACAGCGAGATTATGGCGTCCGGGCTTGCGCGCAAGGGCGACCGGTCGGTATATGACTTTTTTCGCAATCGTTTGATCGTGCCTATCCGAGACGTCTCGGGAAACGTCGTGGCTTTTGGCGGCCGCGACCTGGGCGACAGCCCGGCGAAGTATATTAATTCGCCCGAGACGGCGGCGTATAAGAAGAGCCGTGTTTTGTATGGCCTCTATGAAGCGCGCGACGCCATGCGCCGCACCAATCACGTGATATTGGTGGAAGGGTATTTCGATCTCATGCGTTGTTTTGACGTGGGCATCGAAAATGTGGTGGCCACCTGCGGCACCGCGTTGACCGAGCAACAGGCCATGCTGATTAAACGGTACGTGCCGGAAGTTGTGATGGTGTATGACGGCGATGACGCCGGAATTCGCGCGGCCGTCAAGAGCATCGGCATCTTGACAGCTGCCGGCCTGACCGTGCGCGCCATGGCGCCGCCGGACGGGAAAGACCCGGATGATTATATTCGCGACGCTGGGGCAGACGCCTTTAAAGAACGGGTGGCCGCGGCGAGCGATTTTGTGTCGTTTTATATCGTGATGAGCGGCGACCGCAAGAACACGATTGAAGGACGCGCCGAGATCGCCCACGAGTTGTTCGCAATCATACGCACGCTTGACGAGCCCATACGGGTTGACCAGTATTTGCGGCAGATTGCCGACAGCCTGGGCATACATGCCTGGGACTGTAAACGCGATTTCGAACGCTTTTGCAAAACCAAAAGGCCTACAAGCGCAGTCCAACTACAGGAGAAGACGCAAAAGGCGTCCGCAGACAAGCCCGGGAAAGACGAAGTGGATTTTATTGCGGCGCTGTTGGCGTTTCCGGAGTGTCGCGGCGCCCTTTCGCACGAGACGCATGATATTGACTCGGAAGAGACGGCCTTCGTGCTCGCAAATCGGATTTGCCAGGCGCAGGCGCGCCTTTCCCTGCATGATATTGACGACCCGCGCGAACAGGCGCTGTTCTCGGCTGCTGTAAACACGGAAACGCCGGAATCCGTGAAGGCGCACTTGATTGTGACGCAGCGTATCGCCCGCTTTAAGCAGGAAGCCTACGCGCGTGAACTGGCGCACTTGCAGGCGCAAGTCCGCCAGGCGAACAAGGACAAGGATACTGCGCGTTCTTCTGCGCTGGGCGAAAAAATAGGCCAGCTCAAACTGCAGTTGGAAGAACTTGGACCGACGTGGTAACTGTAGCCGATAGATTGCCGTTATATTGTAGAGTAAGAGACATTTAACCTGACAAAGGGCTAAAGCAACCGTGACAGACAAAAACACCGTTCTCGTTGACAATCAGACGCAGGAAACCTTGCGACAGGCCCGCGCCAAGGGCAAAATTACCTATGACGAACTGGAAAAACTGTTGCCCCAGGACGCCAGCGCCGAGCAGATTGACGAGGTAATGATTTCCCTGTGCGATACGGACGTGGAAATTGTGGATGAATTGAAGATTGACGTTGTGAAATCGGAAGAGAAGGCGCAGCAAAAGAGCATGGCGCAGAAAATGGAATTGCGCCGGCTGGCCGCACAACGCAACCTGGAACGAGCCGACGACCCGGTGCGCATGTATCTGCGCGAAATGGGGCGGGTCCCCCTGCTTACCAAGGAGCAGGAAATCAGTATTGCCAAGCGCATTGAGGCGGCGGAAAAAGAATTGTCCGAGGTCATTCTGAACGCGCCCTACGCCATCAAGGAAGCGCAGATGCTTGCGGCGCGCATTCTCGCCGGACGGTTGCAGTTCGCGCAAATTTGCGACGATGAAGACCCCCGTTTTCACAACCGATTTGTGAAGGAATTGCCCGAGTACATGGAACGAATCGGCGAGCTGGAACTCCAAATCGAAGTGCAGGAGAAACGGGCGCGCCGCTCCGGATTGCCGCCAAAGAGCCGCGCCAACATCGAAAAACGCATCAATGACTTCCGTAAACAGCAGATAGAGATTGTTCGTGAGTTCAAACTGAAGCCGCGCGAGGTCATGAAGATTGGACGCAAAATTAAAGGGTTAAAACGGCGTGTTGCCGCCGCTTATGACGACATTGACCGTATCGAGCGCAGTATCGGCATGAGCGCCGACGAAACATTAAAAATCAGCGTTGAAGCGCGGCGTCGGCCCGGTATATACAAAAAACTCGAGATTGACAAGGAAGCGCTGCTCGAAGCGGAGCGCAGGCTGCATATTGCGAGCCGCAAAATCAACCAGATACAGAACGACGCCAAACTTGACCCCGACAGCATCAGCGACCTGATTGACGTTATCCGCGCGAAGGAAGACAAAATCTACGCCGCGAAAATGGAACTGGTCGAGGCCAACCTGCGCCTGGTGGTCAGCATCGGCAAGAAATACATCAATCGCGGCATGTCCTTTTTGGACCTGATACAGGAAGGCAACATCGGCCTCATGAAAGCGGTGGATAAATTCGAATACCAGCGCGGCTACAAGTTCAGCACCTACGCCACCTGGTGGATTCGTCAGGCCATTACGCGTTCCATCGCGGACCAGGCGCGCACCATACGCATCCCGGTACACATGATCGAGTCCATCAACAAACTGATGCGTACAAGTCGAAAACTGATCCAAAAGTACGGGCGCGAACCCAGCGCTGACGAAATCGGCGCTGAGATGGCCATGACCGCGGACAAGGTGCGTTCCGTATTCAAGATAGCCCAGGAAGCCATCAGCCTTGAGACCCCTGTCGGCGACGAAGGCGACAGCAGCTTCGGCGATTTCATTGAAGACAAGGCCGCCGAGAATCCATCGAACATCGCCGCGTTTGCCGTGTTTCGCGAGCGGCTCGACAAGGTGCTCAACACGCTCACAGAACGTGAACAAAAAGTGTTGCGACTGCGTTTCGGACTCGGCGACGGCTACCCGCGCACACTCGAGGAAGTGGGCAGCGTGTTCAACGTCACCCGCGAGCGCGTCCGCCAGATAGAAGCCAAGGCCTTGCGTAAAATGCGCCACTCGAAACGCTCGAAACAGCTCAAGCAATTCGAGAACTGGAGCCTGCAATAAAAGCAGCCCCGAACGCAACGGCTTCTCTTGGCGTCATGCAACGCCCGAACAGCGGGTGGATAGCGCCTCCACAGTTTCGCTATACTATGCAGTTCAGGGCCCTTAGCTCAGCTGGTCAGAGCAGGTGACTCATAATCACTTGGTCGCAGGTTCGAATCCTGCAGGGCCCACCATTCAAAAACTAACGCGGACTTTGCCCGCAACCCAGATTATTTGTATAGCTGGAGTCAACCATCGTCATTGCGAGGTACGAAGCAATCTGGAATTACACGACGGCCTGCGAGATAAAGAGATTGCTTCGTACCTCGCAATGACGGCATGAAGCTTCTTGTTTTTGATCGCGGTGTCCGCGAATTTGATATACTCTGTATCGGCGACGCGTAGCGGGGATATCCTGTAACCACGCGTCGCCGCGCTTTTTTTAACGCAGCTGTTCGAGGTATGTGACGCGTTGGCGCGTTTTCGGCATGGGCACAAACAATCCAGGAGAGTGAACATGGATTTACCAAAAAAATATCGTCCCACTGATATAGAGTCCAAATGGCGGGAATGGTGGGATGCGGAAAATCTGTTCGCGTGGGACCCCGCTCGGGGCCGCGACGAAACGTTTGTAGTGGATACGCCGCCGCCAACGGTAAGCGGTTCGCTGCATGTGGGACATTTGTTCAGTTATTCCCACCAGGATTTTGTGGTGCGTTATCAACGGATGACCGGCAGGAATATCTTCTTCCCCATCGGCTGGGACGACAATGGTCTGCCCACCGAGCGGCGGGTGCAGAATCTGTACAACGTGAAATGCGAGCCTCATATTCACTATGACCCGGATTTCAAGGCGGAACGCGGCAGGAAAGGCGCACCCATGCCTATCAGCCGCAGGAACTTCATCGAACTGTGCGATGTGGTGACCCAGGAGGACGAGGCCGCTTTCCGTCATTTGTGGAGTCGGCTTGGATTGAGTTATGACTGGTCTTTGGAATACGCCACCATTGACGAGCATTGTCGCCGCACATCACAGGCGAGTTTCCTGGATATGCTCGATAAGGGCGAGGTTTATCAGGATAATCGGCCCGTATTGTGGGATGTGGATTTTCAGACGGCCATTGCGCAGGCCGAGGTGACGGACAAGGAAGTGCCCGGCGCGTATCACTTCCTGCGCTTTCCCATCGTGGACGCTGACGACCATCTGGTGATTGCCACCACGCGTCCGGAATTGTTGCCCGCCTGTGTTGCGGTGATTGTACATCCCGACGACGCGCGATATGCGTCGTATGTGGGCAAACAGGCGCTCACGCCCTTGTTCGCCGCGCCCGTGCCCATCATCGCGGACGCCAAGGCCGACCCGGAAAAAGGCACCGGCGTGGTGATGGTCTGTACGTTCGGCGATCAGACGGACGTGGAATGGTGGCTGGAATATGATCTGCCCATGCGGCAGACCCTGGGTATGGACGGACGGTTGTTGACCATTCGTTTTGGCGCCTTTGACGAAGGGGCGGGATGGGCAAGCGCCGCGCCCGACAAGGCTAACGAGGTATACGCGCAATTGGCCGGTTTATCCGCGAAAAAGGCGCAACAGAAGATTGTTGAGATCGCCGAGGATACGCCCGGTGTAATAGACCGTCCGCGCCAGGAGATTGTTCACGCGGTCAAGTTTTTTGAAAAGGGCGATCGCCCATTGGAGCTCATTTCCGCCCGCCAGTGGTATGCGCGCATCATGGACAAGAAAGAAGCGCTCATCGAACAGGGCCGCAAGATTCAGTGGCATCCCGGGTTTATGGCGAAACGCTACGAACACTGGGTGGAAGGGTTGAATCAGGACTGGTGCATGAGCCGGCAACGGTTCTTCGGCGTGCCCATCCCCGTATGGTATCCCCTGGACGACAACGGCGACTGCCTGTATGATGAAGTCATTGCGCCCGCGCTGGATGCGTTGCCGGTAGACCCGCTTGATGAGGCGCCGCCCGGCTACGATGAATCGCAGCGCGGCCAGCCCAATGGCTTCACGGGAGACCCCGATGTGTTTGACACCTGGGCCACCAGCTCGCTTACCCCACAGATTGCCAGCCGATGGGTGGAAAATATGGAGCGGCACAGAAAGCTGTTTCCCATGGACATCCGTCCGCAAAGCCACGAGATTATACGCACCTGGGCCTTTTACACCATTGTGAAGGCGTATATGCACGAGCGCGAGATTCCCTGGAAGCACGTAGTCATCAGCGGCTGGATACTTGATCCCGACCGCAAGAAAATGTCCAAAAGCCAGGGGAACGTGGTCACGCCCGAACCCCTCCTGGACGAGTATGGCGCTGACAGCGTTCGGTACTGGGCCGCCCGCGCGCGGCTGGGCGTGGACACCGCCTACGACGAGCAGGTGTTCAAGGTGGGCAAAAAACTATGCACCAAGGTGTTCAACGCCGCCAAGTTTGCCATTGGCCGGTTCAGCGACGTGGACGTAGCGAAATTGACGCCGGACGCCATTACCGAGGAAGTGGACCGCGCGTTGATTGCGGAACTGCGCCCGTTGGTCCAGCGGGCCACGGA
>SLFT01000512.1 GCA_007124105.1 Candidatus Hydrogenedentota bacterium
CAATAACGCGAAGCGCAGGCTCTCGAAGGCGGTGTCCAGCTCGCGACGTTGCCCACCCTGAATGTAGTACATGTCCCGGGGCATGTCCAGTTGCCGCAGCCGATGATCAATATCCCGCGACACCGCAGCCAGGTCGCGCCCTTCAACGTTGGCGGAAATCAGTGCGGTGCGTCGCTGACTGACCCGGCGTATTTCACTGGGGCCTTCCTCAATGCGCAAATCAGCGACATCGCCCAGCGGGATGGGCACGGGGCCGTCGGTGACCGAAAGGCTGCGCAGGTCGTTTACCCCGCGCAACATCTGCTGGTGCGCCCGCACACGAATATCCAGTCTGTCCACGCCGCGGCTGAAGCGGGTGGCTACTTCGCCTTGAATTTCTGCGCGCAGCCGTTGCGCCACCTGGCCGGGGGAAAGGCCGCGCGCGGCGAGCAGGTCGCGGTCCATTTCTATGATGAGCTCGGGATAACCCGGCTTGATGTTCAATTCGGGATCGGCAAGCCCTTCGATATCGGCTATGGCCGTTACGGCTTCGCGTCCGACGCGACGCAGTTCGTCAAGGGAATCGCCGACCAACTGTATCTCGATGGCGCTCCTGAAACTGAACAGGGTCGGCATTGTAAAGGTTATCATTTCGTTTGTTGTGGCGGCCAGTATCTCTTCGCGCAGATGCTCGATTACCTCATCCTGCCGCGCCGCCATTTGCGAAGGGTCGCGCAGCAGCACGGTGAACTCAGCCACATTCTCGCCGCGGTCTGATTCCACGCTGCGTCGTTCCCGTCCCACCTCGACGGTGACCGTGTCCACTTCAGGCGCGTGGCGTATGATCTCCTCGAATTTACGGGCCCGCGCTTCGGTTTCCTCGAGCCGCGCGCCGGCGCGGATTTCCATGCGCAATCCAAACTCGCCCTGGCGCATGGGCGGCATGAGTTCGCGCCCGAGCACCAGCGCCTGGCTCAGCGCGTGAATGGCGGTCAGCCCTGTCAGTACAAGAATGACAAGGCTGAAGCGGAGGCTGTGGCGCAGCGCATGACCGTAGGCTGTTCGCGCCGCTTCAAAGGAAAGCGCAAACAATTGCAGGGGCACATAAAAAACGGCCTTGAAGACAAACGCAACAATGCGATAGGCCCCATAGCACAACGCGGCAACGATGAAAAGGAATGTCGCCAATATGGTCGTGATGATCCCAAGCGCGATGCGGCACAGAAACATGAAGGCCAGAAAAGGCATTGCAAGCAAGGCAAAAACAGCGGACGCCAGCGACTTGAAACCGGGCGCCGCAACGGCGCGGCGCAAGGCGTCTCGTGACGGCCCGAAACTGTCGCGCCAGGTTGCCCCGGCAAAGGTCTGCGCATAACGACAGCCGAGAACGGGGATGCCCGCCAACGCGCGCGCAACGCCCTGGCCCCTGTCGTCGCGTCCTTCTCGATACGCGCGCAGCAGCCAGACCACATAGCGGTCGGCATGTACGGCTACGCTGGTGCGCGAGGCAATGAGCGGGATGAGGTACAGGGCGGTCAACAAGGACGCAGACAGGGAAAACGTAACCGCCAGCGCCAGGTCGCCGAACATCTGTCCGGCAATGCCCTCCACAAAGGCGACTGGAAGAAACACGCATACCGTGGTCAACGTTGACGCGATAACCGCGCCGGATACCTCGCGCGTTCCACGTTCCGCGCCGTCGCGCACGTCGTCGCCTTCCTCGCGACAACGGAAGATGCTTTCCAGCACAACAATGGAATTGTCCACCAGCATGCCCACGCCAAGAGCGAGGCCGCCCAGCGACATGATGTTCAGGGAAATATCGCGGAAGAACATGGGGACAAAGGTTGCAACTACGGAAATGGGAATGGCAACGCCAATGATCAGGGTGGACTTGAATTCACGCAGGAACAGGAAAAGAACGGCAAGCGCCAGCAACCCGCCCAGAACAGTTGCCTCCTGCACTTCGCTTATGGCGCCGCGAATAAACCTGGACTGGTCGCTGATGAGCGACAGTTCAGTATTGGGCGGAAACCGGTCCAGAAATGCGCCCTCGCGCCGGTCGTCATCATCGGAGGACTCAGCGTGCATGCCGCCGGGAACAGCGGCCATGCCGCCGCCGCGTCGCAGACCCGCCTCGCGCATTACATCCACAAGACGCTCCTGTACGGACAGGGCGCGTTCGAAGCCGAGCAGGTCGCGTATTTTATTGCACACTTGTACCGTGTTGGCGTCGCCTTCCTTGAAGATATCAATCGCCACGGCTTCACGGCCATTGATATGGACGATGGTTTCTCGGTCTTTCGCGCCCAGGAACACATCGGCCATCTCGTGCAGCTGTCGTTGTGCGCCGCCCGGCGTTACGATGATGCTGCCGGCCACTTCGTCAATGGTCTCAAATTCGTTAAGGGTGCGTACCAGGTATTCTGTCTCTCCTTCGCGCAAATAGCCGCCCGACAGGTTGATGTTCTGTTGCGCGAGTGCGGTAATTACAAATTGCGGCGAGATTCCCAGCGCTTTGAGCGCCTCCACATCGAGAAGCACCTGTATCTCTTCTTCCTGACCGCCCTTGATGCGCGCCTGCGCTATCCCGTTTTCGGCTTCCAGGTCGCTTTTCAAGCGTCGTTGCGCCGCCTCGCGAATTTGGGTAAGCGCGGCCCGTTCCTCGGCGGAACCTGGCCGCAATGCCGCGTCCGAGGAAGTGACGGCAATGCGCATCACAGGATCAAGGGTCGGGTCGTACCGTAAAATCACCGGTTTTTGCGTCACTTCCCGGGGCGCGTCAAATAGGTCGAGACGGTCGCGCACCTCCTGTTGCGCCAGGTTCATATCCGAGCCCCAGGCAAACTCCAGGATTATTTCCGACAGGCCCGGCGATGAGATGCTGCTTATCTCGACCATGCCGCCCACAATGCTCAGCAACTCCTCGAGGGGACGGGTAATCAGCATTTCCACGTCCTCGGG
Organism: Candidatus Hydrogenedentota bacterium; assembly: GCA_007124105.1. Classification (GTDB taxonomy): domain Bacteria; phylum Hydrogenedentota; class Hydrogenedentia; order Hydrogenedentales; family CAITNO01; genus SLFT01. Next base: position 2,944 of record SLFT01000512.1, read on the forward strand.
CGCGGCGCCCTCGTATTCCGTGCGTACGGTGAGGCTTGGGTAGGAAATGTCCGGCATCAGGTTGATTTGCAGGTTCTGGTAGGAGCGCCACCCGAATACGAGCAGCGTTAAAAAAAGCATGGTCGTCGCGACGGGGCGGCGAATTGCCAGGCGGTATTGCCGGTTGTTTTCTAAGGACGCTTCATTCATGGGTAAGTGCCTGCTTTATCATCCTGTAAGTTGCCTTCCATCCTTAACAACAGAAAGTAATGGTTATGATGTTCGCGCTTTAGCGTACAAGGGTCGGTACCTGATCGGCCAGGAACGGCGATCAAAAACAAGAAGCTCTCTATTATGGTATGTTGTTCACGCTTCAGCGCGCTGGCGCGCCACATAAGCCCATGGCAATAATTGTACTCTGGAACACAGAAGCATGAACAACATACATCATACATTTCCTTTGGGTTGCGGGTAATGCCCATGACACTGCTGCGATGGTCATAAGTCGTGATTATTCATGGGCGCCGTTCCGGGTTATTGCGCCTGCCGATGGACAAGAAAACGTGTGGACGACAACAACGCATACGGTTATCGGTCTTCCTCGAAAAGAAAGTGTCGGATGCATCTGAAACAGGTCATTTTCGTTATACGCACGACATCGCTTAGAACGGCAGCGCATCGGGCGTATGGCGGCTGCGGTCGCCGCTGATGGTGGTTTCGCGCTGGCTGGCCGCCTCGAGCGCCGCGTCGAGCGACATCGCGGCGCGCTCGGCGATCTCCGCTTCGAGATTGGTGACTTTTACGGGCGTGTCCGGTTTCAGGGAATACTGGCCCATTACGACAACCATGGCGTCATCGGCTAATCCGTCCAATACTTCAACGCGGTCGCTTTGCTCGATCCCGCGAACAATTTCTGTGCGACGCGCAACCAGGGCTTCTTCCGTATCCGAGGCGGAAAGGCTTTGAGCGTCCTGTTCCGCTTCGACCGCTTCAACCACAAAAACGTAGTTGCGTCCTTCTTCCTCAAGAACGGCGTCGCGAGGCAGCAGCAACGCGTTCTCGCGGGACTCCATCACAAGCCGTACGCGGGCGAAGGCCGCCTCGCGAAGCGACATCTTATCGCTTTCATCAAAATCAAGCAATACACGAACCGTGCCGCTTGTGGGGTCTATGCTGGGATAGACGCGTCGGACGCGCATGGTAAAAACGCGGTCGGGCGCCGCGTCTATGCGGGCATAGGCCTCCTGGCCGGGTTCCAGTCGCGCCAGTTCTTTTTCGGGGACTTGTATGGGCAACACATAGGAAGTTGTGTCCACAATGGAAAATATCGGAACACCAGGCGACACGACCATGCCCGCTTGAATGAGTCGGTTGGTGACAACGCCGCTGATGGGCGCGTAAATGGTTTGATTGCGCAGCTGTAACTCCGCCATCTCCAGGTTGACGCGCGCCTGATCGTATGCGAAGCGCGTATTATCGCGGTCCACCGACGCCAGGATGCCTTCTTCAAAACTGCGTTCCGCAATCTCATAAGCGGTCTTCTGCTGCTGTACATTGATGCGGGCTTGACGCACCTGGGCCTCCAGTTCATCGCGCTCGAGCAGCGCCAGCGTTTGTCCGGCCTCCACACTGTCGCCCACATCCGCTTTGACCGCGATACATTGCCCTGCGCCTTTCGCCAAAACTTCCACACGGTTTTCCGCTTCAATGCGCGAGGTGGTTTCAAAATGCGCCGCTATCTGGCCGCGTTCGGGACGAACAACCTGTACAGGCGTTAGCGATGCGGGCGCTTCCACGGGGGCGCTGTCTTCTTCTACAGTGCCCTCAGCCGGCTCATTACATCCGCTGCCCATCAATACAACACTGCATGCACATAAGGCGAGGATGACCGTTGCTATATGTTTCATAAACCTCTCAATCACGTTTTTGACGTTTACTGGCGGCGATATTTATCAAAAGAGACGGTAAGTATACAATTTAGACACATATAATGTTTCATTGGGGACAGCATAACAGGCGGGGCGCTGTTCTGTGAGATCGCGCCGATAGTTTATCACAACAGAGGGGATGGGTTCAGTTTGCAGTTGGACTAAACGGCTGCGCTGTGGATAGGGAATGTTGATACAGGCCGCCCCCTGTTATTGCGTGGACGACGCAATCTCAAACCCGGGCAGCCGTGGTCAAAACAGATTATGTGTTTCACAGTGAGGATGGTTCTGCACTTTTCAGTCGCGTATTGCGATATTTGCGTCAATAATAGATGTGGCATCCGTCAATACGGTCAATATCGTCCATCGGGGGCGGCGCCGCCTGTATAGTCCGACGAAGTTTTTCAGTTGGCGCGGCAACGGAAAAATATTATTCGTTTTGTTGCTTTTGACATTATATTCGCGTTTAGTCTATAATTTCGCGTTGTATCGTTTATGCGAAGAACCAAAACGTATGTAGCAGGAATGGAAACGGAGTAAAATGAACAGAATATGGGTCTCAATCATCTTTGTTTTGTTTGTATGCGCAATGCCGGCTTCGGCGGAGCTGCAATGGTGTGAAGGCCGTTGGCAGTTGGAATTGGCGGGGAGCGCGGGCATACATTCCGGCGGCGCGAGCCGTTCGGGCGATTACATGCTGAAGGCGCTTGTGGAATACGAGACGCCGTTCTCCAGCCGTTGTACATTGGGGCTTCGTTTGCTCCCTTTGTTTGTATATGATCAGGACTGCCGTGGTGCGGACACGGTGTGGGGCGCGGGCGTTGGGCTTGGAGTGCGGGTGTATTCCGTGGCCAACGAATATCGCGGTTGGTTTGCTGAAGGCGGCGTACACGCGTTGGGGCACAAGAACCGGTTTGCGGGCAACAGCTCCAATATAAACTTTCTCACTGGTGTGGGCGCGGGCTATAAATGCAAAGCGGGCTGGCACGGCGTGTTGCGTTGGGAGCATATATCGAACGCCAACCTCGGCAGCGACAATTCCGGCGCCAACGTGGTCACACTGGGCGTGGGATACGCGTTTTAGCGCAAAGATTCTGGTCAGTAGATGGTCATTTCCGTATTGGCGTCGAAGAAGTGAGTCGCCTCCATGTCCACGTCAAGTATGTGCGGCTTTTCCACCTCTGGCGGCGCGTCGCTGTGGATGCGGGCGGTGAGTGATTGACCGCCGACGCTCAGGTACAGGTTGATTTCGGAACCCATTGGTTCCACCACCTCGACCATGGCGTTGATGCTGACGCCGGGTTTTTCCTGTTGCGCCAAGTTATCGAGCAGCTGTTCCGGGCGTATGCCCAGCGTGATGGGCTTGTCCGCGTACGCTTCCAGGGTTGCTTCCCGGGACTTCGGGGTTTGCAGCTTGATGGTCGCTTTTTCATCCACAAAGAAGAGGGCCCCGTTTTCAGCAATCAATTTGCCTTCGATCATGTTCATGGGTGGACTGCCAATGAACCCCGCCACGAAACGATTCACCGGATGATTGTACAGTTCAAGGGGCGGCGCCACCTGCTGTATCACGCCGTCAAGCATCACCACAATCCTGTCGCCCATGGTCATGGCTTCCACCTGGTCGTGGGTCACGTAAATCATGGTGGATTGCAGGCGCGTGTGCAGTTTTGATATTTCCGTGCGCATTTGTACACGCAGTTTGGCGTCCAGGTTGGACAGCGGCTCGTCAAAGAGGAACACCTTGGGCTGGCGTACAATGGCGCGGCCCACGGCCACGCGCTGACGCTGGCCGCCGCTGAGCGCTTTGGGCCGGCGATCGAGCAGTTCGGTGATCCCGAGGATTTCCGCCGCCTCGTGTACGCGGCGTTCAATCTCTTTCTTGGGATACTTGCGCAGTATCAAGCCAAACGCCATGTTTTTATACACCGTCATGTGCGGGTACAAGGCATAGTTCTGGAACACCATGGCGATGTCGCGGTTTTTAGGCGGCACGTCGTTCACCAATGTATCGCCGATGTGAATTGTGCCGCCGCTGATCTCTTCGAGGCCGGCTATCATGCGCAATGTCGTTGATTTGCCACAGCCGGACGGCCCCACCAGAACGACAAACTCCTTATCGTTCACAACCAGGTTGGCGTTCTTCACGGCCTCAACGTTGCCGGGGTATATCTTTCCGAGATTTTTCAGTTCTACACGCGCCATAGGGCCTCCGTACTGCGTTCATTCGCGAAGACAGAACGCTATCGGTAATGAAAAAATATCTTCCGGTGGAAACACTTGCTGAAAGAGAAAAGGTGATAATAGCAGAGGTTTGTAAAAGAATCAAAATGTCGCGTTATGTGTTGCGCCATTTCGCAGGCGTGTAGACACAAAAGCCGTTTCGCCCAATTGGATGCCGATGTGTTGGGCGACAATATCGCATTTCGCTTTCAGCAGCAGGTATACATTCCCGTCGAAGTCGTCCACCGTTTCGTAATTGCCCTGTCCCTTGCCCAGAATGATGTCTGCGCGCGCCATACGAGCGAGAAAGGTTTCTGGCACCAATGCCAGCGGCGATCCCACAAAGCCGCCGCCGTTGTCAATGACCTCGCATATTTCCGGCAACCCCACTTGCGCCGCGTCTTCATAACAGGCGTCGTTGATGATTGGCGCGCCTTTTACGACAGCCGTCACGCGGGTATGCTGTTGCAGCAGACGTATGAGCGGTTTGTCGAAAACAATCTCGCCCGCATTGTCCAGCAGATACAACAAGTCCTTGCAACGGGTCAGCGCATCCAGAAAATGGTCGGTATGGTCCAGGGCAATGGCCGTTTCCATCGCCTGTTGGATTGCCTTGCGCGGGTTGATTTCGTGGCTCTGCAAAATGCCCAGATCAATGATATTGCCGGCGGCGGCGAGTTTTATGGCGGTGACCAACGGCGCGTTGCTTTCACGCACCAATTGTTCCAGCTCGGGTTCGAGGGTCATGGCCATGGCGTTTTGTTCGCGTTTGATCTCTTTGTAGGGGTCGCCGTTGTCTGCGTGTTGTTGCGCGTATTGATACAGTTTCAGAGACAGCACGGCGGGCGACTGGTTCAAATCCATCTCCGGAATGTCGGCGACAGCGGCGTTGATTACCTGCCTGTGTACTGCGGGATTATCGCTTGCCATGCGCGCGGCGCGCAAGGCCTGCCGCACGACGCATTCCAGGCATTCGAGACTTGCTTTCATGAAATTACCTTGTTCGTGGTTGTTGTGATTGCTCCCCAGCGCGGAAGATTGCGCACCCTGGTGCCATTATGCAGGATTCCCCGGCGGCAATCAACCCGCCCGCCTGGTTACACGCGACGGCGATAGTAATCCAATACAACGGCCACAATAATGACGCCGCCCGTTACCAGCCGCTTGATCGGTTCCTGCGCGCCAAGTTGCACCAGGCCGTTTTCAAGTACGGCGATGATGATAACGCCGATGAATGTATTGATAACGGAACCGCGTCCGCCCATGAGGCTTGTGCCGCCGATTACGACGGCGGCAATGGCTTGCAGTTCATAGCCGATGCCGGCGTTCGGGTCGGCGGCGGTAAGTCGCGCGCAGTGTATGACGGCGGCCAGCGCGACAAGCCCGCCGCACAGCGTATATACCGCTGTTTTGACGCGTCCCACGGGGATGCCGGACAGCCGCGCTGCCTCTTCGTTGCCGCCAATGGCGAACATACTCCGCCCAAAAATGGTATGACTGAGCATCAGCTGGCTCACTGCAACAACCACCAGCGCCACGGCGAAAGGAATGGAAAACCCCATGGCGCCGCGCGCGCTTATCCATTCAATGCTGGCGCCGATGTAATGGGTCTTCGAGCCTGTCACAAGATACGCGCCGCCCCGGGCGGCCTCGAGCATGCCCAAGGTGACAATGAAGGCGGGCAGCCGCCAGCCGGCGACCAGTATGCCGTTGACCGCGCCGCAGCCCAGGCCAACGGCAACGCATATCGGCAGCGCGAGAAGAAGCGGCAACTGCCAACCGGTCAGCGCAAGCCCGAGCACCGCGCCGCTCAGGGCGAGCACGGAGCCTACCGACAGATCAATGCCGGCAATAATCAGAACAAAGGTCATGCCCGTGGCGATGATGACAGCGTCCGGAATCTGGTTGGCGATGGTGCGAAAGGTGGTGAGCGTGAAGAAATATTCGGTGGTCAGACTGAAAAAGAGGATTAACGCCGCCAGCGCGGCAACAAGCCCGAGATAGTCCGCCAGCGCCCGATATAAATACGCGGAACGCATCTTACGACGGTGACTCTGCGGTGATAAGGTCCACAGGGGTTTCATGGTCGTCCGGCGTGGCGCCGGTTTCAAGCATTTCCAGCGCGTACTCGATGCCGAACACCGCCAGCTGGTCGGCGTGCTGGTCTACTGTGGCCAATAGCTCGCCTCTCGCGAGCATTTCCTGCGCCGCGCTGATATTGTCAAACCCCACAATAAGAATCTGTTCGCGTTTGCCCGCGTCCCGCACCGCCGCCGCCGCGCCAAGGGCCATACTGTCGTTGGCGCAGAGCAGCGCCTTCAATGCAGGTTGCTCGCTAATAATTGCCGACGCCACCCGGTTGGCGCGGGCCATCTCCCAGTCGCCCGCCTGGGAGGCCGCAATGCGCATGTCCGCTTCGTTCATGGCA
>SLFT01000358.1 GCA_007124105.1 Candidatus Hydrogenedentota bacterium
TCCGGTGGGTTCCGCTTTGCTTCACCCACAGAATCGAAAATGTTGATTTAAGAAGGCATCATGCTAGACAGTTGCGACTTTTCTTGCATTATGCAAGAGACTTTGCAGTACAAATTGGTCTTTCCGACATTCACCGATAATCCGATGCTGCAACGTTCGCGAGGAATGTTTCTCCAGTGGAACGTTGCAGTTTTCCATGTATATAGAAAGGATGTTGTCGAGCGCGCTGAAAACAATGCCTCAGACTATATTCGACAACAACAGTACCATGAAGTCTAGTTTTCCCAAAAAAGAAGGCAATATAAAAAAGAAGCAGGCAAGGCGACGAAATACGGCATCCGCGCCGAACGCGCTGGTGCGCGCCACATGGACGGAAAGCCGGGTGTTTTGTGGGCCCTATCCCGAGACGCATAAACGGTTTTACAAGATTGAAACCTTGAGAAGCGCTGTCGAAAAAGCGCTCGCCGAGCGGGACCGCTTCTTCTATGCGGGCATACAAGCGTTGCTTGGTACAGCGCCCTTGAGTTCACTTGTCTGTGATCTCGTGTATGAAGATGCAACACGGTTGGTGTTTTTGTTGACAGCGGCGAACCGTGCGCGTAAGCGCGGAACATTGCGTTATGTTGTGGCAAAGAATCACCAGGAGTGCAGCGTACGACTTCTGCGCGAGTATGAGAGTTTAACTGTACTGCACCGCCACGCCCCCGAACATGTTATCGAGCCGTGGCGGCATGGGGTTATTTTTTTGCCCGACAGACATCGGCGTCGGGACATCAACCGTGAGATTTTCGGCTATCTCACAAAAGATGTTCCCGGTATTGCGCCTTTGTACGTGGCCTCGCAAACGCAATTTGCGCCCCATGATCCCCAGCCGCGACGATTTTCCGAAAAAGATTCGGAACAGCTGAAAATGGCAGTAACGGCAATGGTTGCCGCATTGTATGATGAGCGTACAGGCGTGGGCGTTGATCCTGTTGCCCTGTACCCTGAATGTCTGGGGGCGCGTGTGACCGACAAGAATGCGCCGACGTTACTGTTGCTGCAATGCCGGCAACTTCGCAAACGCATGCGTACACGGACGTTGATACATAACCTGCTTTTCGGCGTATTGAGAACCGGGGCGGTTGTTATGCCGTTGGCGCCGGCCCGTCCAGACCATTTTCTCGAGGCGTTGAGCGGCGCGGTTACGCCGACGGTTGCCCAGGAATGGTGCCTCTCCTTTCTGGCGAAAGCCGACGCCATGGAGGCGCACACCCATGAGGAACTATTGCCGGGGCGTGATTACCTGGACACGCTTGAGGAACTGGTAAGAGGCGCGTGATTACGGACGCATGCTGTCGCACGGCGCCACCTGTTTAGCCTAACAACGTTTATCAGTTTGGCGCGGCAACTGAGAAATCTTATATCGTTTACATACCGCTCAAGGGGTGGTTTGATTGCTTTCTGTATGGCTCGTTTCCTGACAAGGATGCATCCGCCATACAACAAGCCCGCCAGCGCTATGGGCCTTATCAAATAATCTCTTAACTTGCCTGTGGCGCGCATATACGCCGTCTTCACGTGTCAGCAGGTATAACGATGGATAATGACGCGCCTCGTCGCACAAGGTCGCGCGGTCGCCGTCTTCTATGGCGTCAAATAGGATACGTTGCTTATCGAACAATGGTTCAGGGGAGACATAAGGATTGCTGTAGAGTAACATTGGCGCGACAATTTTTCTCGCAGCAGGCATTACTACCGTCATGCCTGATACCTCTTCCTCACACAAGAAGACGCTGTCTGGCGCTGTGTTTTCCAATATCCACTGGTACATGGGGATGCCCTGCTCGTGGAATTGATGATAGAGGGCGGCGTCGGGCGCTTGAAAATCAACGCGCGCCGAGAGTGGGTTGGCGCTGTACAGGGCCAGTCCTGCGCCAATGGCGGCAGCTGTTGCGCCGCCATAACGCATCATAGTAGTTGCCGCTGTAGATGGGGGGCGGCCAAAATAGGCGCATAGTGCGGCGCCGGCGCCGGAAATTGCCGCTGCGCCAAGCGCGGTCGCGCCCGCGGCAAATAAAACGGCGCGCATCGCGCTGAGATGGATGGCCGCATGATGGCCGGGAACAAACGACGGCCACACAACACCGCGTGCCAGCAACGCTTGCCACAGGTAATGCTGCACGGCAAAGAGCACGACAACTGCCGCCCAGCACAGCGCGAATCGCGCGGCGGCGTCGCGGCGTCGCGCGAGCAGCGAACCCACGCCGGCAATGGCCAGTGCGTTACGCCAGTTCAGGGCTTCGCGAAGTCTGTTTGGCAGTTGCTCCAATGAAACATAGTCGGCGGCGTAGAGAGAGGGGAAGGGGTTATATACATGAAAACGGTAATTCAACAGGATGCTCCACGTATACGGCAGGCTTATAATAAAGGCTACCGCAAGCAAAGAGAGAAAGTATGCAGGAAGTTGCAGGAGCGGGCGTGACAATTGCGTCGTGAGTGTAGTGTTGGCGTCGGGTTCATGTTTGCGACGCCACGAAAGTGAGGTTTCGATCAGTAACATCAAAGACATTGTGCCGCCGGCCACGAGCGCTGGCGCGGTGTGCGCCATAAAGGTAATGCCCAGCAGCAACCCCGCCAGAAGATGGCGCCTGAGCGAGCCCGTTTTAAGGCCCTGGTAATATGCTGTAAGCGTGAGAAAAAGGAGGCCAAGGGAATACAAAGGCGCAAGCAGCCAGGGGGAATAAGACGCCTGTACCCAAAACGGGAGTTGAGGGTCCTTGGCAAATAACAACACACAAAGACCCGCAAGGGCGGCGACCCGTCCAAACAGTGTCGCCAGCAATACAACGATGCCCACTGGCGCCAACAGGTTGACATAAGGTCCAATGACAATGCTAAGGCGGTACAAAGGCAGGCCGGACAGTACATGGGCCAGCGCAATGATTGCGCCGGTGAGTGGGTTGTACCAAAGCGTTTCGCCCAACAGAATTGGGTCCTCGGGATAGCGTCCGTCCAGTATGCTTTGTGCCATGCCCACATCGCGAAGCGTATCCCACTCCGATGGCCATTGGCACGGATAACTGGCATTGACCGCCAAGACGAGCGCCCAGCCGCATAAAGCGCCCGCAATGACACAAAAGACTACGCCCCGCGCCCATTTCCCGAAGGGATATGCAGGCGTACTTGTCCTTGTACAGTGTATTCTGAATAACGAGGTCATGGCGCGCCGATTCTATCAGTAGCGGCCATCAACGAGCAAATAACAAGGTGTTGACTCTGACAAGCCATATAGTGGACAATAGACCTTTGCTATGTCATGTTGTTAGAATGACGCTGTCGCGCGACCGGTTAATTGTTGACAGAAAAAATCCCATACTGTGATTTGTTTGCCGTAAGTGGAGCCTTTTCCATATTGACAACCGGCGCGTTTTTTGGTACAGTGAAGCGAGTGACGTAAAGGTATTCTCGCATGCAGAGTTCGTACAAGTACTTTGGAGAGCTGCTGGTAGAAAAGGGCATCATCAAGCAGGAACAGCTTGAGGAAGCCCTCGAGCGCCAGCGCACCACCATGTCTAATCGCAAACTGGGTGAAATCCTGGTGCGATTAGGGTATATCAGCAAGTCCCAGGTGATTGAAGGTCTGGCGGAACAGCTTGGCATACCGATTGTGAATCTGGCTGAACGCGAGATATCGCCGCGTATTCGCGCCACTGTGGACGGTTCTGTTGCGACCTTGTACCGTGTGGTGCCCGTGGAAGAGCGTGATGGCGTACTGCTGGTGGCCACAATTGATCCAACAAATATCAATACCCTGGACAATCTGTCGCGCTTGCTGGACCGTCCGGTCGAACCTGTTTTGGCTACCCCCGAACAGATTTCGGAAGCATTGGCGCGCTACTATGGACACCAGAAGGATACGGTGGAGTCGTTGTTGTCCTCGGCCAGCAGCGCCAGCAGCGTCAGTTCGCTCAGCAGCATGTCGAATATTGGCGCCGGCAGTTCACTGGCATCCATCAATTCGTTAGACGGCGACGATATCAGCATGGACAGCATAGGCGTGGATGCCGCCGACCTTGATGCGGCCGCTGAATCGGGCGGCATTGGCGACGGCGGCAGCGACAGTCCCGTAGTGCGGTACGTGCAGCAATTGATTGTGGAAGCCTATCGGTTGCGCGCCAGTGATATTCATATTGAGCCGGGCAAGACCACGGTTAAAGTGCGTTATCGTATTGACGGCGTTATGCAGGAGATGCCCGTGCCGCCCAAACGCGCGCAGGCCGCTATCATATCGCGCATAAAACTGATGTCGGGAATGGATATTTCCGAACGGCGCATTCCGCAGGACGGACGTATTAAGATGGGCGTCAGCGGCACTATCATTGACTTGCGCGTCAGCGCGCTTCCTGCCGCCTACGGCGAGAGCGTTGTCATGCGTATCCTGGATAAAAGCGGTCTTCTTCTGGGCCTGGGACAGCTCGGATTTTGCGCTGAACATCAACAGCAGTGGGAACGACTTATTCATCATGCCACTGGCGTGGTGCTGGTAACCGGTCCTACAGGTTCTGGCAAAACGACCACCCTCTACGGGTCGTTGCACACGTTAAATAAGCCTGATGTGAAGATTATTACAGTAGAAGACCCCGTCGAGTATCAGTTGGCCGGCATCAACCAGGTGCAGATTAATCACGAAATCGGCTGGAATTTCGCCCGTGCCCTGCGCGCCATGTTCCGGCAGGACCCGGACATTGTGATGGTCGGCGAAATCCGAGACCTGGAAACAGCGGAAATCGCCATTAAGGCTGCCCTCACAGGTCACCTGGTTTTCTCCACGCTCCATACCAATGACACCGCCAGTTCATTTACGCGATTGGTGGATATTGGCATCAAACCGTTTCTGGTCGCTTCGGGCGTACGCGCCATTCTGGCGCAACGTCTGGTGCGCACGATATGCAATAACTGTCGCGAGCCCTATGATCCGCCCGACGTTGAAAAGGAGCGGCTTGAATTGGACGTGAACTGGGATGAAATCGAACTGGTTCATGGGACGGGATGCGATAATTGCAGCCAGACTGGATACCAGGGCCGACTAGGCGCTTATGAGTTGCTGCTTACCAGCGATCGCTTGCGCACCATGCTCATGAATGGCGAGAGCGCTACCGCTCTGCGACGAGTGGCGCGACTTGAAGGCATGATTACCATGCGCCAGGACGCATGGCAAAAGACGCTTAAAGGAATCACTACCGTCGAAGAAGTGAATCGGCGAACCCGTGTGGATGAACCGCTTATTACTCCCACGGAAACGACAAAACTGGTGCCGCGGGCCGCAGACGAACAACCTGTGGCGGCGGGCTCGGAAAGGTAAACATCAAATGGCTTATGATATGGTAAGTTTGTTGCGTATGCTTGTTGACCGGGATGGTTCCGACTTGCATATTACCGTGGACTGTCCGCCTGTTGGACGTGTACACGGTCATTTGCAGTATTTTGGCGAGAACCCCTGTACGTCCGAAGATACCGAGCGGCTGATGAAAAGCATCGCTTCGGTGGATAACCAACAGGAACTGCAAGAGGTTGGCGGCGCGGACTTCGGGTTTGCTTTCGAAGATATCGCTCGTTTTCGCGTATCTATTTTCAAGCAGCGCGGCCATGTGGGACTTGTCTTGCGCCTTATCCCGCGTAAAATCATGACCTTTGAAGAGATTGGCCTGCCCAATTCGCTTAAGGATATTATTAACCAGCCGCGTGGGCTTATCCTGGTCACCGGCCCCACGGGTTCAGGTAAATCAACCTCCCTGGCTACTATGATAGACTGGCTGAACACCAATTTCGACCATCATATCGTTACGATTGAAGACCCCATTGAGTATTACCACGATCATAAAAAGGGACTTATCATGCAGCGTGAAGTGGGGGTGGACGTACCCACCTTCTCCGAGGCGTTGCGTCGCGTGCTGCGACAGGACCCGGATGTCATCCTTGTGGGTGAGATGCGCGACTTGGAAACAATCGAGGCGGCCATTACCGCTGCAGAGACTGGCCACTTGGTGTTTGGAACGCTGCATACCACAGGCGCCGTGCGCACCATTGACCGTATTGTAGACGCTTTCCCCTCGAATCAGCAGGAGCAGATTCGAACACAGCTGTCCGGTAATTTGAAGTCCGTAATTTCCCAGGCGTTGCTGCCTAAGAAGAGTGGGTTCGGACGCGTGGCGGCCTTCGAGATTATGGTGACGACCTCCGCCATACAGAACCTGATTCGTGAAAACAAGTCATACCGTATTACCTCGGCCATTCAAACAGGGCATAAGTACGGCATGCATCTGTTGGATGAGCATCTGATGGCGTTGTTCCGCAAGGGCATCGTAACCTATGACGTGGCCCTGTCCAGAGCGCAGATGCCCGACGAATTCGAAAATCAGGTAAAAGCGCTTGGCCTCGAAGGCGCTCCAACGGATGATGCGCACGCAAAACGCGCCGGGTAAGAGACATGGATAAAGCAATGAAAATTCCTGTTGTGTGCGTCTCCTTGCGCAAGTGTTGTCGAGCGTATAAGTCTGGAACGAAACAGCCACACGCTGTGGCGCAATATGGAAATCTATAGATGGCGGATTCTACAAAGACAATGCGATCGCTGGGCGCGGTACTGGTCGAACAGGGCGTGATTACGCCGTTGCAGCTGGACGAGGCGTTGCAGCGGCAGCGTCTAACCGGAGATTTGATCGGGCGTACCCTGGTTGCGTTGGGATACGCCGATGAGCAGGATATTATAGTGGCTCTCGGCCTGCAGCAGGGCATGGAACTTATTGACATTACCTCCCTGGATATTCCGCAGGATGTTGTCAATGTGATTACGAGCGATGTAGCCAGGTTCTACAATATCGTTCCCGTGCGCATTGAAGATGGCGATCTCATTGTGGCAATGGCCGATCCGCTGAACATTCAGACGCTGGATGATCTGCGACAGATCACCGGCATGAACGTGCGTGGCGCTATCAGCAACCCCGAAGACGTTAATGTCGCCTGGAAGAAGAATTATTCCATGGAGACCGGTTCGGTCAACGCCATGCTCAACGAACTCACCGGGCTGGTAGGCACAGAGGAATTATCTCTTGAGGAACTTGGCCAGCAGGAGATTCTTGCGGACGCCGATAACCTGGTCGAACTGGCCCAACAGCCGGAAGTCATCAAAATCGTAAACCTGATCTTTCTTACTGCCCTGCAGAAACGCGCTTCCGATATTCACTTCGAGGTTTATGAGGAGGACTTCCGTGTGCGCATTCGCGTAGACGGTGTTCTTCATGAAACGGTGCATCCGCCAAAATCTTCAAATATCGCCCTTGTCTCACGTATTAAAGTAATATGTAACATGGACATCGGCGAGCGGCGTATGCCCCAGGACGCGCGTATCGAACTCAAAATCGGCGACAGCTTTATTGACGTACGTGTGGCCACATTGCCCACGCTCTATGGCGAGTGTGTAGTGATGCGTATTCTTGACCGCACTGCCATCAAAATCGAGCTCGAGCATCTGGGCCTGACCCCACAAACCATGAAGAAGACGCTTAATGTCATCAATAAGCCCAATGGCATTATGCTGGTTACCGGGCCCACAGGGTGCGGCAAGACAACTACGTTGTACGCATGTCTTAATGTATTGAACACGCCGGAAGTCAAGATTATTACCACGGAAGACCCGGTGGAGCTGCAAATCGAACGACTGGTACAATGCCAGGTGCATGAGGAGGTGGGGCTTACCTTTGCGGCCTGTCTGCGCTCCATTCTGCGCCAGGACCCTGATATTGTGATGGTTGGTGAAATCCGCGACCTCGAGACCGCGCAAATCGCCGTTGAGGCATCCCTCACTGGCCACTTGGTGCTCAGCACCTTGCATACGAACAGCGCTCCTGAAACCATTACGCGTCTGTTGGATATGGATGTGGAGCCGTTCCTTATTACCGCATCACTCGAGGCCGTGCTTGCCCAGCGGCTGGTGCGCATACTCTGCAATGCGTGCAAGGAAAAATATCGCCCGGAGGTCGAGGAGCTGGACGAGATTGGCGTGCCGTCGGCCTGGCGCAAAGACCCCAACTTCGGACTGTTTCGACCCAAGGGATGCGCCGCATGTGATTATGTGGGGTATAAGGGACGCATCGGACTTTATGAAATGCTGCTGGTGGATGAGACTGTTCGTGAGATGATATTAGAGCGGGCCATGGCGCATGAACTCAGACGGTATGCGCGCAAGAAACAGGGTATGCTTATCCTCCGAGAAGAGGGGCTGATGAAGTGCGCCCAGGGAGTTACCAGTCCCGAGGAAGTGATCGCGCGTACCGACGGATATGACGACTAGGAGACGGGGTTATGCCTAAATTCGCTTATCGCGCCTTAAATAAAGAAGGAAAACAGTCCTTCGGCATCATAAACGCCGATACGCAGGCGCTCGCCATTAATGATGTGCGTTCGCTGGGGTTGTTTCCCACCCATGTGCGTGAAGCGACGCGCGCCGACGAGCGCCGCGCCTTGCGTCAGGGGCGCGGTCTCAATGAACTGTATTTCGGCGGCGTGAAAACAAAGGAACTGGTGGTGATGACGCGCCAGCTTTCCACATTGATTGACGCGGGACTGCCCCTGCTACGCTGCATCAATGTATTGATCGCCCAGCAGAAACCTTGTAAACTACGCGATATTCTCCGTGAAGTTGCGTCAGACATCCAAAGCGGCTCAACCTTTGCCGAGGGGCTTGCGAAGCATCCCAAACAGTTCGATCGCCTCTTTGTCAATATGGTGCGCGCCGGTGAAGTGGGCGGTATGCTCGAGACTGTGTTGCAGCGACTGGCCATATTTATGGAACGACGCCAGGCGTTGAAGCGGCGTGTCCGCGGCGCGCTCATTTATCCCATTGCCGTTATCCTCATCGCTTCGGGCATCGTGGCCTTTCTGCTTGTGCGAGTGGTGCCCGTGTTTGCTGAGATATTCGAGGAATTCGGCGGCGAACTCCCCGCGCCGACGCAGGTGTTGATTGCCGCCGGCGATTTCATGATGTACAAGTGGTGGCTTATTATATGCGTTATTTGCTGGACCATTATCGGCATCAAACTTGCCATGAAATCAAAACAGGTGAAGCGTGTCTTTGATCGCATCATACTCAAGGTGCCCCTTATCGGCGATCTTGTCACCAAGGTGGCTGTGGCCCGGTTCGCGCGCACACTGGGTACGCTGGTCAGCTCCGGCGTACCCATATTGCAGGCCCTCAAGATTACGCGCGAAACAATCGGCAATGAAGTGGTGCAGAACGCCGTGGACAGGGTGCATGACAGCGTACAGGATGGCGGCACCATCGCCGCGCCCCTGGATGAAAGCAAGGTGTTTCCCGCTATGGTGGTCAATATGATTGACGTAGGCGAAGAGACCGGCGCCATGGACACCATGCTCATGAAAGTGGCGGACATCTATGACGCCGAGGTCGAGGCCGCTGTGGACGCCATGCTCGCCCTGCTTGAGCCCA
>SLFT01000401.1 GCA_007124105.1 Candidatus Hydrogenedentota bacterium
GCAACGCTTCCTGCCAGCCGGGAATTACCTGGTTGACGCCGAAGGTAGCCGGCTCGCCGCGATCATACGAACTGTCAAACTGTTCTCCGCTGAGCAATGTGCCCCGATAATGAACGCGTACCTGGTCGCTTTCCTCGGGCGAGGCGCCGTCGCCTTCCTCTACTACCCGGTACTGTAACCCACTTGGAAGGCTTACGACGTCGTCTTTTCCAGCGTTCTCTTGTAGAAACGCATTGGCCTCCTCAAGATTGTCGGTGGCTTCGGACTGCATCTCTTCCATCATCTGCATCTGCAACGCCATCATGGCCGCCTGCACCTGTTGTTCATCCATGGCAGGCGTCCGCTCGCGGAGCGTGTCTTCCACACCGGCCAGTACGGCTTCCACCGATATCTTGAGTCCGCTCTGGAGCAGAGACGCGCCCATTTGCATGCCAACGGCGTAGCTTGCGCGGTCTTGATCGGTCTCAAGGACTGCTGTGCTGGCTTCGGGTTCGACATCATCGGCGACGGCCATATTCAGACTCATGCCTGCCATCAGGGCGACGATTAAGAACATTGAAAATACGGTGTACTGGGTCATGTCATATTCCTTGTTGGTTGTAGACAGGTGTGTTCCGTTCATGACAAAACGTCAAGACTTTGAAACATGCGGAAACACAATCTCGCTTATTTCTATACGGTAACGCTTTCTGCCGGCGCATAGCAAATTTTTCAGTTGCCCCGCGCATCCCGTGATGCGACGCGTAAATCCTTCAATACCAACTGTACCGCGGAAACATTGTTGAAGGTGTTTATTTGTGGCGTGAACACAATATCCGCCCTTTCAGGCAACGACTCGGTACAGAAACGTTCCGCCATCTGAAAAGCAATGACGTCAATCTGGACATCGCCCTGGCGTACCGAAAATTTCACGTGCAGGTCTTTCAATACGCGCATTGAGTGTGGCACGACCTCGACGTCGGCGGCGCAGAACATGGGCTGCGGGTTGGCCTGTCCATAGGGTTCAAGCAGCTCGAGGCCGCGAATAAAAGCGCTGTCCAGCTGGCCCAGCGCGACCATGGCGTCAACCTGCAACCGCGGTTGTAATTTGCCTGCGCCTAATTGTCGCAATGCTTCGCTCTCGAAGCGTTCACGGAAGTCGCTTAAATATTCGGGCGCCACAGTCATGCCCGCCGCGGCGGCATGGCCGCCATATTTCAGCAGCAGCCCGTCACAGGCCTGAAGCGCCGCAATCATGTTGAAACCTGGACCGCCGCGGGCGGAACCATGCCAATACCCGTCCTCACCCATGGAAAACACAATTGACGGGCGATAGTATCTATTTTGAAGCCGCGACGCCACAATGCCAACCACACCCTGGTGCCAGTCCTCGCGGGCCAGCACAATAGAACGCTGCTCTTCGGTCATGAACGCTTCAAGAGTCTCTATGGCCTGCTCGTAAATCTCGCGCTCTATAGCGCGACGCTCCTCGTTGGCCTTGTTAAGCGTCTTCGCCAGCATATCGGCCCGCGCCTCGTCATCGGTCATTAACAATTCGAGAGCGGCGTGACCCGTATCCAGACGCCCCGCCGCGTTCAGGCGCGGCCCCAGTTGAAACCCAATTTTTTGAGCGCTGATGTCCTCGAGAGAAAAACTCGCGGCGCGGGCAAGTTTCGCTATGCCCAGGCGTCTATATTTTTTGATGTGTTTCAAGCCCAGGGCCGTGAAAATCCGGTTCTCGCCCAGCAGCGGTACGATATCGGAGACTGTGCCCAGCGCTACAATGTCCAGAGCGTTAGGCGATTCGTTCAGCGCCAGGGCGAGCTTAAACGCCACGCCTGCGCCGGCGATCATGGCGGTCGCATGGTCGCTGGGCCCCCGCTTGGGATTGACAACGGCCACGGCGTCAGGCAAGGTGGCGTCCAGCGCATGATGGTCGGTGATAATAAGGTCCAAGCCGACCGCGCGCGCGCGCGCCGCCGCCGCGTGCGCGCTAATCCCGTTATCCACGGTAATCAGCAGACTATAGCCTTCTTCTTTGGCCTTTTCGACATGTTCCGGCATCAGTCCATATCCTTCGGTAAAGCGATCGGGCATGTCGCAGCCTACACGCTCTATCCCGAAACGACGCAGCCCCTGCGCGAGTATGGCGGTGGCGGCGACACCATCCACATCGTAATCGCCAAAGACAAGCACGGATTCATTGCGCGATTTGGCGGCCCTGACTCTTTCCACCGCCGCCCGCATCCCATCCAGTTCAAAGGGACAGGACAACTGTTGCAGCGATGGCCTCAAAAACGCGCGCGCATCTTCCGGCGTATCCACACCGCGCAACAGCAGCATAAGCGCCAGCAGCCGCGGTATGCCGCAGGACCGCGCCAGTTCGTCGGCTGTTTTCGCGTCAAACGCCGCTATCTGCCACTGGTATCGTGCGCTGCTCGCCGTCATAAGCGTTCCCGCGCCAGAGCGACCAGACGCGTCACCACTTCTTCCAGCGACATCCCCGTGGTGTCCACGAGCGCGGCGTCGTCTGCGCGCCGTAGCGGCGAATCAGCGCGGGTCATGCTTTTTTCGTCCCGGTCGCGTATCTCTTCCATCAACGCATCCAAATCCACGGGGATGCCGCGCGCCTCCAATTCGCGGGCGCGACGGCCGGCGCGACACGCCAGCGAAGCGTCAAGATATACCTTGCACCGGGCATTGGGAAACACTACCGTGCCGATATCGCGGCCCTCGGCGACAGTGGGCCGACGACAACCAAATTCACGCTGCAATTCCACCAGGCGCCGACGCACACCGGGAATCTGGTCGAGCCGATAGATGGCGCGCGTCACCTCGGGCGTACGAATAGCGTCGGTCACGTCCTCCCCGTCCACTACTACGCGCAGCCCATCGTCGGTTTCCGTCAACTCCAGACACATAGCGCGCGTGCTGTCTGTTAACGCTTCCGGGGCGTCCAGGGCCACCCCGTTGCGGAGCGCGCGCCACGTTGCGGCGCGATACATGGCGCCCGTATCGAGAAACGCGAAACCAAGCGCTGTCGCTACGCGTCGTGAGACACTGCTTTTACCAGCGCCCGCCGGGCCGTCAATGGCTACTATCTGATCGCCGTCATGACTGTTGGTGTTCATCGTATCCAATCCGTGCAAACAACCTTTGATTGAGTGGGAAACGCAAGGCGAAACCCACCAGAGTGCCGTTCATGTTTCGGAAAAGACGCCTGCAACCCACATACAGGGTGCGCTCCGCTGTAACGTTTCTATCCCATGCCTCCTCCCTCCTCACGGTCGTTGTCCCCTTGTCAAATAATGCTATCACACTTCCCGCGCACGCGCAAAACTTCGTTGGAATAAACGGGGGGCGTCGCCTCCGATTGACCGTATTGACGGGATGGACGGAATGGACGAATACCGCATCTGCATTGGCGCTCATCTGTTGATTTCCACGGCGCAGCCGTTTCGTCCAACGCCGTAGGGTTTGTGTTATACTACGTTATGTTTTTCTGTTCATAACGATGCCAAAACCCATAAAGGAGTTGTTCATTGCGCGATAACTTCGAGCGCGCAATTACTTATCTGCGTATCTCCGTCACGGACAAATGCAACCTGCGGTGCGTGTATTGCATGCCCGAGGAAGGTGTCCCACCGTTGCGGCATGAAGACGTGCTGTCTTTCGAGGAGATCGTGGCGTTTACACGCGCTGCCGTGACCCTGGGCATCACGAAAGTGCGCCTCACGGGCGGAGAACCACTGGTGCGCCGCGATATTGTAAAACTGACGCAAATGCTTTCGGGCATTGACGGCGTCACGGACTTCGCGATGACGACCAACGGCATATATCTCGAAAAGTATGCGCAACCGCTGGTCGCGGCGGGGCTGCACCGAATCAATGTCAGTCTGGACACCATGGACCCCCATAAGTATACAGAAATTACCCGCGGCGGCGACATCAACGCGGTATTTTCGGGGCTTGACGCCGCCTGCGCTGCCGGTCTTCTCCCCATCAAATTAAATTGCGTTATTCAAAAAACACCGGAGGAAAACGATGCGCAGCAGGTGCTGCGCTTCGGCTTGTCCCGTGGTTTCCAGGTGCGTTTTATCCGAAGGATGCACCTTGCGTCAGGAGCGTTCTCCACTGTTATAGGCGGCGACGGCGGCGACTGTGCGCGCTGTAATCGGTTGCGCCTGACATGCGATGGCCTGGTGCGGCCCTGTCTTTTCAGTAATCTCGGATTTCATGTTCGCGCCCTGGGCGCCAGGGAAGCGATTCGCCAGGCCGTCGCGGCCAAACCTGAATGCGGCGCCACCAGCAACGCTCTGTTCCACGCCATAGGAGGTTGATTTCATGTCCGATCTGTCGCATGTTGACAGCGCCGGTCGCGCGCGCATGGTAGACGTGGGCCATAAGCCCAATCAGCAACGCGTCGCGCGCGCCTCAGGCAAGATACAACTGGCCCGACACACCGCGCAGCTGATTGCTGAAAATGCTCTCAAGAAAGGTCATGTATTGACTGTGGCGGAAATCGCGGGCGTACAAGCCGCGAAAAAAACCAGCGACTGGATTCCCCTGTGTCATCCCCTCGCGCTTACTTGCGTTAAAGTCGAGGCCAGCCTCGTGGATGACGGCGTGGTCATATCCAGCGAAGTGTCCTGCGCGGGACCCACCGGCGTGGAAATGGAGGCCCTTGTCGCTGTCAGCGCGGCGCTGCTTACGGTATACGATATGTGCAAGGCCGTTGATAAGCAGATGCGCATCGGCGATATTGTACTGCTGGAGAAGACAAAGGAATAAAAACGTGAACAAAGAGTATATTTCAGTCGGCAACGTAGTCTCGGTGAACATCTCTCGGGAAAAAGGAACGTCAAAAGAGCCTGTTGCGGACATTACCGTTGACGATAATGGTATTATGGGCGATGCCCATGCAGGCGCCTGGCATCGGCAAATAAGTCTGCTTGCAATGGAAAGCGTAGAACGTTTTGGCGCCGACGCGGGCCGCGCGTTCTCCTGCGGCGATTTTGCTGAGAACATCACTACCCGCGGCATTGATTTGATGGCGACGTCCGTTTTCGACCGTTTCACTATCGGCGAGGTGGAACTGGAAGTTACGCAGTTGGGCAAGAAATGTCATGGCGATGGATGCGCCATTTACCAGGAAGTGGGCCAATGCGTGATGCCGCGCGAGGGCATTTTCTGTCGCGTACTGCAAGGCGGCGCAATCAAGGCGGGCGACGCTATCCGGTATCGTCCCTTTACGCTGAAGTGCCGGATAATTACTTTGAGCGATCGCGCCCACCAGGGCGTTTATGAAGACCTGAGCGGCCCGCGTGTCCAGGAACGGCTCGAGGCTTATTTCGCGGGGAAACGCTGGCGTCCCCAGATTACTCTTGAACTCCTGCCGGACGATGCCGAGCGGTTGCGCGAAGCGCTGGTTGCCGCCCGAAACGAAGACGCCGCCCTGATAATCACCACAGGCGGCACCGGCATCGGGCCGCGTGATATAACGCCTGAGGTAGTAACGGCACTGGCCGATAAAATAATCCCCGGGATTATGGAGCACATCCGGGTTGCCTATGGCGCGACAAAACCCAATGCGCTACTGAGCCGTTCCGTGGCGGCGGTAATCGGCGAGACCCTGGTCTATACGCTGCCCGGAAGCGTCAAGGCCGTGGATGAGTACATGAACGAGATCACCAAGAACCTCGAGCATATCCTGCTCATGCTCCATGGATTGGACGCGCACTGAAACGGCGGCGCAACAGGATAAACTAACGTCTGTTGACGTTTCAGGCGGCTTCCTCCATATCCTCTTCGACGCTAACGTCCTCTGGCGCTTGCAGCGCGGGCAATTCCTCGTCCGTTCGGAATTGGGCATCAATCTCGAGCAACCACGCGAGCCCTTCGTCCAGAATCTGAACAATAATCGGCGCGTCCTCGTCGCGCAGACCCGGGTGATCGCATGGGTACCATCGGATTTCCTTGGGCTCGCCCAGGGCTTGGTAGAGCGCTTCGCCCGCTTCGGGAGTCACCAGAATATCTTCTGAGCCGCTCTGCATCAACACGGGCGTACCTGCAGTCAGATGCGCATAATGCACCGGGTCGGCCGGACGCATCAGCCAGGTCACGAAAGTGCTGGCAAGCCAATGCAGCGGCGCGATGCCGATACCGTCGCGAATCATGGGCGCGTTGAGCATGGTCTTGAGATGACCGCCGCCCACAACCAGCACAGACGCGCCGATGCGCTCTTCACGGGCTGTCAGGGTTGTGCCCGTGATGGCGCCGTAGCTGGCGCCGATGAGGTAAACCCGTTCCGCATCAATTTCAGGGTGGGTTTCCAAGTAATCAATCAAGCGGCGTCCATCGTTGATGGTCTTCCAGGGCCGTTGCCGAAAGGCTTTAATTGTTTTCAGCGGGTTGCCTCTGATGCGCCGCTCACCCTGCATGTGCTGATCAAAACACACCATGGCGAATCCCGCCTGATTAAAAGGGGTGCAGATGCGTTCAAGGAAACTCTTACTCTGACCAATCCCGTGCAGAAAAATAATGACCGGGAGTTTCCCTGAACGCTGCACAGGCATGGTCATCAAAACGGGGATCGGTTCATCCCGACGCGCATCAATGGTAAATAACACCTTCTCGTACTGTTGGTCGCGGGTGATGCCAAAGAAATCTACCGTGCCGTCCACAACCTCACTGCCTTCAACGCGCACATTGAAGGGCAATGCAGGATCATAGTCATTGAAATACGTGCTGTCTGCCCATAATTTGGCAATCATAACGACCAAAATAAGGACTAAAATAACACCACCAGCAATCTTGAGAATCTTACGAAACATACGCATACATAATTTCCTTTGGGTTTATCAGCGTCCGCGCAACCAACCAGGCCCGCTACCGGGGCAATGGCTGTAATCCTAGAACAGACAGGGCACGCGGGTCAAATAAACGCCAACTTGTCAGGGGCTGTGCATGGAGCATTCAACGTCCGAAAAGGAGCCATCGCCGCCGTGTCTCGTAATTTTTAGGAGCGGCTTCCGGGAATCATCGGAGACTTGCCGCTGTTTCATATACAATGGACTTTGACCAGACCTTATGGTATTATAAGGTTGGTCTTGGTGCAGTGTGGGGTCTTTGACCCTGCACTCGGCCAGACGTAACGCTTAAACCTAATGACGAGTTTTCCCTGCCGTGTTCGATATGGCAAAAAGGCGCGTGGCCTTTCATAGTGAACTGGGAGTTCGATATTTGCGTAGCCTACGGCAAGCCCCCATCGAGTGGAAGTCGGACGGCTACCGTGAGGACACCCCCCTAATGAGGGAAAGGTTCACAACGCTTTTTTTAATGCCAGTCGGCATGCGCGGGGATTTTCTTTTGCCCCGGCCACGCCATGAAAGACGCGGGAACAGCCGTCGCCAGTATTCATCCATACACGTGGGAGCGCGCAGAATCCAGGCGTTCGCAATTCGGCCTATTTTTCCCAGCGGTTTTTCCGGGCTTTCGCGGCAAGCCAACGGGTTTGATAATCCAGCATGGTCATCCACTGTCGGGGCGTGTAGCCGGCCACGCACCCCCCAAGTTGCGGCGTCTGATAGCAGACGGTGGCGACATGTTTCACCCCCACGGCATAAAACAGCGCGACCCGTTCCGGATAAGATAAGACGCGATACTCCTCATAACTGTCCAGCAATATCCCAGTACGAAAGGCCATTTTTCCTGTTTTTGTGGTAGTACGAATGCATAAATTCGAGATTGCGTAGGCAATATCCTCCAAGTAGCAACCATCGCCCGCAAATTCCAGGTCTATGATGCCGTTCAACTTTTCGCCCTCAAACAAGAGGTTGCCGCTGTGCCAATCCCCATGAATAATGCCTGTCTCAAAAGTATAGCGCCTGCCAATATCGAGCACCTCGTTGGCGTCTTGCAGAAATTTCTGAATGTTGTCGTGGTGTACATGGAGACGTTCGTCTTCCCGCTGTTTCACCGCCAGGGCGTAAAATTCGTCAAACGTTTTGCTTGGCACTTCGCTGAACCGCCATTTCCGGGCGTCCCGCAACGGCGCGGGCAATCCCCGACACACGTGATGAAATTTGCCCAACGCGTCGCCCGCGATATACAGCGCCTTCTCCGTGATAGGCATCATACCGCCTTCAATGAACCCCTGAAGTTCAAGGAGCCAATCATCAAAATAGACAAAGGTATGACCGTCCCGCGTTTGCTTAATACACGGCACAGGCATGCCATGGCTTTTGAGGTGACCGGCGAGATTGTGCTGAAAATAAAGACTATCCATAGTGACGGGAGTGTTCGGATACGTCTTGGCAAGAAATTTGCCCGCATCCGTTTCCACCACCATTTTGCGGTGACGCCGCTGATGGGCGTTCTCAAGGGGATAAGGCGTCTGTATCTCACCCACATCATAGTTATCGCGAACAACATCCGCGATTATGTCCATGCCTGGTAGTTGTGTGCTCACGTGGTTGCCACCATTTTCTCTACTATCAAAAACGGCCGCGGCCATTCTTAACGAATATCTCGGTAAAATAAGTCGCTGATCCTGCGCACAATACGGGCAGCCTTTCCAAAACCGCCCACGGTGTCATTCGTGTAACAGCCCGATACTACTATACACGCTCCATAGGCGCAACGCCAAGTTTGCGTTGCTGCTGCGTTCGGCTGGCCCCCAAGATCAGGCTGGCCCCACAACATAGATACTATTAACAGCCTCGCGAAACCTATCTGTTCCTTCTTGACAATCAACTCAAGCATTACATACAGTCAAAGCGCGACGCTATCTCGGAAAAGTATAACATAGTTGGGCTAAAGGGCTGGCGCTGTGTGAAATACTTTATGCTTGCGCGTACAAACGTCTCGCCCCGAAGCGTACACGTCATACAAGCGCTTTTGTTTGCTCGAATATGTATTCTTCTACACAACACAATAATCGCAGCGTATAGATTGCTGCTCAAGAGGAGGCGCCGCCGCCTTGTTATAGTTTATGAAGAAACGCAAGACTATTTCTCCTCGAGGCGTTCAAACAATACGCGACCGTCACAACTGCTATCCGGCAATCGCCAGTCGCACCATTGTCTGGTAGTTGCGCAACGTGTTATCGCTGATGCGCCGGCCGTAGGGCGCGGCAGTGGGCATAAGCACGAAGCCTTTCCCCGAGCTTTCGGCGACCTCGCGCAGGGTGTTCGCCGCCAGCCGCTCAAAGGCATCGGGGGCGAGGGTCTCAATGGCCGACACTTCGATATTGCCAAACAGGGTCAGGCGCGCGCCATAGTGTTCGCGCACATCTCTGAGTGTAATATCGCCCTGTGGCGGCGGCTCGACCGGGTCCAGCGCGTCCGGGTTCATCTCGGCGATAATGGGCAGAATATTGCGCAGACGGCCATGCGAATGCAAGCGGACAATACCGCCGTACTGTTGAATCAAGCGCACCATCGGCGTAGTGTAGGCATACACATATTCACGGAACAAGTCTGGCGGCAAATAC
>SLFT01000226.1 GCA_007124105.1 Candidatus Hydrogenedentota bacterium
ACAGAGGACATCATAACAGAGAATCCCGTGGATACGTCGGTTCCTGGTGAATATACTGTTCGCTACAATGCCGTTGGCAGCGAAGGTATCCCCGCTGCGGAAGTGACGCGCACGGTGTATGTGGTGGACGCCTTATCGCCCGTTATTTTCCTGCTGGGCGAAGAAGCGGTTGAACTCGAATGCGGCGACCCGTACCAGTCGCCGGGCGTAATCGCCTGGGACCTTTGCGACGGCGATCTTTCAGGGCAGGTTGTCATTGACGAGAGCGGCCTGAACAGCAACGAGGTGGGCGCATACGCGGTTGCTTACAACGTGAGCGACAACGCAGCAAATGCCGCCGAGGAAGAGACGCGGGTCGTAAATGTGGTAGATACGCAGCCGCCGGTGATTGCGCTCTCGGGCGAAAACCCCGTGTTCGTGGAACGCGGCAACGCATACGAGGACGCGGGCGCAACGGCCTGGGACGCGTGCGACGGCGATGTCTCTGAGGGCATTGAGGTTGACGCAGCCGATGTCAACACAGATGTCGCGGGTGTTTACACCGTGACGTATAATGTGCGTGACAACGCCGACAACGCCGCCGCGGAGGTTACGCGCACCGTTGAAGTATACGAAGCGCTGAGCGCGCAGCCGCCGGAAGATATTACGCTGGCCGAAGGCGCGTATTATGACTGGCATGTATCCGCAATCGGCGGCTTGGGAGAACTCGCCTATCAGTGGCAGCGTCTCGAGGGCAGCGCCTATGTCAATCTTGTGGACGGGCCATTTGGCGCGGGCGCGTATTCCGGTGTCGCAACCGATACGTTGCGCTTCGATCCTTTCACGGCGGATATGGCCGGCACATATCGGGTGGAGGTATCGGACGCTGACGGAACGGCGCATACCGCCCCGGCGATTGTGTCGCTTGGACCCAGTCTCCCGGCAGCGAGCGTGTCCGGATTGCTGCTGCTCGGGCTGGTTTCAGTGCTGGGCGGCGCGTTGGCGCTTCGTCGTCGTGGATAAGGCTGCCCGCACTCTTATCATGCGGGAATATGTATGATAAGATTTGCCCAGATAGAGCCGGCGGCGTGGCTTGTTTTTGTCTGGGGAATGTTTTTCGTGTTATGCAGGGAGCAGTTGTTTGCGCGCTTGCAACATCTTCTCCGCGCCCAGGATGCGTTCCTCGCCAAGAATGTCGAATCCGTGTTCCGCCAGTTGTTTTCGCAGCGTATCCAGGGGGGCTTCTGAACCGACAATGAGCAGGCCGTCTTTTTCAAGACAGCGACAGCATTCGCGCAATACCGCATCAACATCGTGGACTTCCTCGAGTACGCGCGACGCAATAATAGCCTCGAATGCGCCGTCGGCAAAAGGCATCGCCGTTGCCGCCGCGTTTACCAGCAGCCGGGCGGGCCGCCGCATGAACCGCAGTTTATGATGAAGCAGGTCCATGCCGACGCTCTGGGGCGCGGCGTTCAGCGTTTGCGACGCGCCGCATCCCATATCAAGTACGCGTTGCTTGTCGCCGATGCAGTCGAGGGCGACGCGATAGCGACGTCGCTGTCTGCGGCGGCGCAAGGGATTCCATGCGTAAAAGGCGCGTGTCTCGTAATCGGCGCTGGCGGGACTGTTGCGCAGCAACCACAGCGTACGCAACGCGCGCAGGTAGGCGATGCCAAACTTGATGAGTCGCGCATGGCTTGACCCATGCCGCCGGGGCAGATAGTGAAAAGGTTCTTCCAAGACTTGGTACCCCTGGCAATAGGCCTTCACGAGTATTTCCTGCAACACGGCATAGGTCTCGTATTCCAGGTTAAGCCGCGCAATAGCCTTGCGATGGTAGAGTCGAAAACCGCTTGACAGGTCGAGAGCGTCCATCGCCAGTACGCGCCTGAAAACGGTGTTGAGTATACCGCTCAATACCTGGCGCGTCCAGTGCATCTCCGCGTGCCCCTGGGGCGCGTATCGTGACGCGATAATAATTTCCGCTTCGTTGCGGCGCTCGTAGAGGTAACGGATAAACACGGGATGATGCGAGAAATCGGCGTCCATGGTCAGCAGATAGGCGGCCTCAATATCCTGGAAAGCCGTTTTGATCGCGCCGCCATAGCCGTTGCCCCGCTGCCGCAACACTTCCGCGCCCAATTCGCGCGCCACCGCGACGGTATCGTCGTGGCTGCCGCCGTCAATCACGTACACAGCCGATGTAGCCGGGATATGGCGCAACGCCTCCCCAATGCGCGGCAACAACCCACGCAGATTATCCGCTTCATTCAGGCAGGGAAGCACAACCGCCAGTTCTAACATGAATGCCGCTCCTCATTGTTAGCGCCCCATCAAGATATCGCAACGCGTTTCCATGGCGACTATCCTACATTATTTGCAGCGCAACGGCAAAGCCAGAGCGGCGCCGCCGCCTTCGCCGTGGAATCCGCGCCATAGTCACAAGGGCAAGCGTTATTCCGCCTCTCTAATCAGCGCGCCAAGTTCGTCGGCCAATTGGCGCTCCAGTTGGGGGCTCATGCCCGCGTGAACCGACTTAACGAGCCCGTCCCGGCCAATTAGGATGAGCCGGGGAATGGCGTTCACGCCATATTGCGCCGCTACCGTGCCATTTCTGTCCATGGCAACAGTCATGTCAAGGTCATTCTGCTCCAGAAAGGCGCGCGCCTGTTCCGGCGTTTCACGCAAGTTCACAGCGTATAACACCACATTGTCGTCCTTGAAACGGTTGGCCACGGAAACGACTATGGGCAACCCTCTGCGGCATGGCCCGCACCAGGACGCCCAGAAATCGAGAATCACGATGTCCTCGCCGTGATGCTGCTCAAGCGTCATGGAGCCGCCGTCCAGTAAGGGTAGCGTAAATTCGGGCGCCGCTTTGCCTTCCAACGAATGTTGCGGCCGCCCTGGCGCGGTCTCTTGCGTAGCGTCCGAGGGCGGGGTAAACTGGAACGTATCGTCAGGAAGCGTCGCATTAAATGTCCAGTCAGTGAAGTCAGCTGTCACGCGCAATGACCCCTCCGGCGAGGCGGTGTAATTGCGCAACGCGGCATCGTTGAAATCCAGCGTAAACCGTCGCAACAACGGCGGCGTTTCCTCGGAGATAAAAGCGCGTACATCAAATTGCGCGAACGCCATGTCCAACACATACTGGGCCGCGTCGTCACCTGTTGCGGCGTCAGCAAAGGTTGGCGGTTCTTCAAAAGAAAATTGTGTGCTGTGCATAAAAGCCGAAATCCAGCCGAACGCGCTTTCCAACGGCCCGGTGACCACCGATCGAAGCAGCTGCGCCCGGTCTGGTTCCACCGGCAATTCGCGGTACGTGTTCTTGTCGGGGAAATACAGATAGCGGGTTTCCTCGCTGCTGTAAATCATAAGCTCTTCGTGGTCGGTCTTTAAATGCATAAAAGCGCGGCTATCCTGCCCAAACACAATGCTTATGGTAAGCGTGGCGCTGATATCCCGTTGGCCATCGCTGAAATCCATGACCATTGAGGCATTGACCTGCGCCGTGTCGGATTGGGCAATATGTTCGCTGGCTTCACGCAAAAGCGTTTCCGGTTCCTGAACAGCGGCGGCGGCCAGGCACCAAAATGCCAGGAAGAAAACAGGAACGAAACACGTACGGGTTAAGGTTCTTTTTGCTTTCATGGCTGATATCCTGTAGTCAATACGACCTTGCCGGTCGTCTGACGGTTTTCCACCATCTCATGGGCGCGGCCCGCATCCTCGATGGGCAGCGCGTGGTTCACAAGTACAACAAGTTTCTCTTCCGCCAGCCACTGATGCAGGTCTTGCATGGCCCGCATCATCGCCGACGTATCTTCGGTATACGCAAACAAATGGAATCCGGCCACAATCCAGTTGTTGGCGAGCAATTCAACCGTGTTGATCATGGCCGGCTGCTTACTGGCCGCTCCGAGGGCAATCACCATGCCCCGGGGCTTGAGACAACGCAGCGCCTGCGACACCATATCGCCGCCCACCGTTTCGACAACCAGGTCGCAGCGCGCGCCGCCGAGAATATGCTTAACCCGCGCGACCACGTCATCCTTGCGATAGTTCACAGGATGGTCGCAGCCAAGTTCCGCAATAAACGCGCATTTCTCGTCGGAGCCGCACGCGCCGATAACGCGCGCGCCCCTGTTCCGCGCTATCTGCAACATCATGACGCCAAGCCCGCCCGCCGCAGCGTGAAGCAGCACTGTTTGTCCTTCAGACAGATTGCCCAGGGTACAAAGCGCATGATAGGCGGTCAGATATTGACAGGGAATGGCGGCGGCCTGCTGGTAATCGAGTTGTGGCGGCTTGGGCAGCAAATGTGTTCCCTGAGCAATCACGTAGTCGCTGTAACCCGACTCACAAAAGCAAACGACGGCGTCTCCCGCTTTCCAGCCGGACAGGTCGGGGCCAACCTTCTCAATAACACCCGACGCCTCAAACCCAGCGCCGAAAGGCGGCTTTGGGCCGCCGGGATACAAGCCGTTGCGCTGCATGATGTCGGCATAATTGATGCCCGCGGCCACTACACGAACAAGCGCCTCGCCCTTGCCGGGTTCGGGTACGGGGACATCACGCAAAGCAAGCGTCTCGGGGCCGCCATACTGCGTTACAATAATACTTCTCATGGCAAAGCGTTTCCTTCCACGAACACGGGTTGGTACAGGCGTTATGAAGAACGAAACACAAGAACAATAAAGGGGACGTTGTCCGCCTCACGGCGACCAATCATCCCCAAAAAAAATCAGTTACAATGACAGTAAACACGCAAATAGCGAAAATTATTCGGCTGCAATCCAATCCGGCATAAACGTCACGTGTTTGATGGCGGCGCCGTCTGGCGTACTGTGGGAATAGGTGGCATGGATACGCCCGTCCCGGGCCTGCATAATGGATGGGTAAGAAAAGCGGCCTTCCCCTTCGCCCCACTGTTCAAGATGACGCGTCACGGGCCAGGTGTCGCCTTCATCGTCCGACAAGGCCACGGCAAGACTATGTCGTCCTCTTTCCGTGTCATTGAATATCAGAATCCAGCGGCCGTCGGCGAGGGTTTTGACTTCCACGCTTGCGCTGGGATTGGGAAGTTCTGTGTTGCGGGTAAGCGTCCAGGTTTCGCCGTCATCCTGCGATTCGGCGCGATGTATACGTTTGGGTTGCGGCCCGCTGTCGCGAAAGAAGGCCACAAGCGATTCGTCCCGCCGCTGCGCCACGGACGGCTGTATGGGGCCAAGGCCGACAATGGGCGCGCTGGCATGCCACAGGTCGCCGCCGTCATCGGAGTAGGCCATGAGCGACACGTTAAAGCCATCGGAATACAGGGGCAACAGTATCCGCCCCGATTCTAATACCAGCGGTTGGTTGCGAGTCATCCAGCCGAGTTGCCGTTTCAGTTTGTCATGGGACGCCTCGATAAGCATGCGCGAATAGGGATGCGCATACTCCGCCCACATGTCCTCCGGCGGGTCCAGTTCCTTAAAGGAAGAAGCCATCTGGTCGGGAAAATCATCGCCAGGGCGCAAATGTACCACGTCCTGCCAGTCCCATTGCGGCGGTCCGTCCTCTGAATAGTTCGTTGCGCGGCGGTATTTAGGAAGACTGTTCTCCCAGCGGTTCGCCAGTACAACCACCCAGAAAAGCCAGAGCCGCTCCTCAGGGTCTATAAACAACACCGGGTTGCAGTCAGGAAAATCCGGCACATCGGCCATGACAAAAACATCGCTCCATTCCGAGTCGCCCTTGCGAAGACGCGCCCCTTGAACCTTTACGTCATCGGCGGTGCGTTCGCCCGAACCGTGAAACCACGCAGCCAGCAAATCGCCCTCCGGCGTTTCCACAATGCTACTTGCATGCACATGTTTCTCCTGAGGCGGGAATATAAAACGCTCCGAATAGGCGGTGTCTCCAAATGCGTTCACACTACACAGAACGACAATAAGTACAGTCATAGCAAGAATTTTTTTCATGATAAAGGTCTCCTTGTTATCTTGTTTTTATTCTGACAAAGGGGACTGGAAACGGCGCGAGAAATCTCCTGTCAAGCGCATTGCCTTGCACCACGCTGGCGCGCCTTGGCGCGCTGAAGCGTGAACAGCATACAACAACTTCTTTGTGATAATGATAGAAGACGACCGATAAGGCGCTAAAAAGTCATGGTTTATGGGTAACGCCAAGCGCCATGAGTCCATGTCTCCCTATTTATAATCCGATGTTACTCAACCATGAACGTGACCAGAGAGAACACGGGCATGGGCGTCAATTTTTCGCGCCCATTCAGCGGCGGCAGTTCCACTACAAAGGCCGCCTCCGATATGGTGGCGCCGAGACGCTCTATCAGTCGCGCCACCGCCGCCACCGTACCGCCCGTGGCCAGCAGATCATCCAGGATCAATACGCGCCAGCCCGGTTGGATGGCGTCCACGTGCATCTCGACAGTATCCGTGCCATACTCAAGCGCAAAACTTTCACTGATGGTCTCGCCTGGCAGCTTGCCCGGCTTACGCGCCAGTACAAACGGAACGCCCAGCACATAGGCGAGGGTGCTTCCGAAAATGAATCCTCGTGATTCTACGGCCACAATAGCGTTGGGCTTGTCGTCGGCATAACGCTTGGCAAGCGTGTCTATGGCATGTCGGTGCGCCGCCGGATCAAGCAGTAACGTTGTGATGTCCTTGAATTGAACGCCCGGCTTGGGGAAATCCGGCACATTGCGGATAACCGCGGCAATATCCATAAGAAACTCCTTCCTCTATACAGTTTTGTTTACAAGTTGTGGCGCCATGCTACCATGTCGCGTCATCGCGACGCCAACCCGGCTGGAAAGGCGCGTTACCTGGAGACTCTCACATAGGTGTCCGCAACAATGCCTTCGTTTATTGTAATCCCTTTTCCGACCGGGCCGGCGCCCGCGGCGCCGGGTACGTGGTTGCCCCAGGCAATCACCAGTTCATCAAAAGGCGTTATGGTAAACACGGCGCGGCTGTGCGCAGGCGCGTCGCCTGGAGGCGTCGCCGTTATCAACTCGTAGACGTAGTCGCCCGTTTCCTCATCCACGGAAACCGCCAACTCCGGCGCATATTCTGAGATGACCACGTTGAGCGCCGCGTCTGCCCAATAGGTGAAGATATCGGAACCGTTCGTGTACCCATAGGGAGCGGTGCGATAATAACCGCTGGCGTAATAGGAAGGATGCCAGGACGTCTCGCCGTCATCGTTGTCCGGCAGCAGCAGTTCTTCTTTGTACTCAAATCCGCCCAGTCCGCCGGAACTTGGTTCGGCGAAATGTAAAAATGCGCGAAAACCAATCGGCGTGGTTGTTGTCGCGTCCACGGCAACATATTGCCAGCGTCCGGCGAGACTGCCCGCGGAATTCGACGGACATCCCATAAGCGCGCACGAAACTGCGCATGAAGCCAGCAGTACCATTACATACCGTGTCTGTCTCATCTCTCTCCCTTTCATGGTTGTATACAGCAACATCAGATTTTATTATCACGTCACAAATGTATTATAGTGGAACCCGTCGCCGAAGACCACACAGACGACGCAACACACCACATACGTTTATAAGGCCAGGAGTTTATCGTTATGATACAGTTTGTTATTGGGTTGATATTGCTTTACATCCTACAATTTATTAGCGCAGTGCTATTCGGCGGCTATCCAGGCGGACCGCTTGGCATGGGCTATTAACCCCTCATGTCCGGTATGCCGCCACCCACGCGACAGAGTTGAATCGGCAAAGCGTAAACGCGGCTTCTTGTCGCGTTGGCGCAAGGAACCTTTTGTCAAACACAATGCCTTGCGACACGCCGATGCTTATTCCACGTTTGTGTTTTCGAAGGAACGTATGGCGTCTATCAGCAGCGTTACATGCTCAAACGGGGTGTCAGGCAGTACGCCATGACCAAGGTTGAAGATATGGCCGTGACAAGCGCCTTCTTCAATACAGTGCTGCGCCGCGGCGATGATCGCTTCGGGCGGCCCCGCCGCCAACAGGTGATTGTCCAGGTTGCCCTGTATCGGCACGGGTTCTCCGATCTCGGCCCGCACGGTTGCAATTGAATAGGCGGCGGGCAGCGAAAGAATGGATGCGCCCGCAGCGTGAAGCGTGGCCGGCGCGAGCAGCGCGTCATCGCGGCGCGCAAACAGAATGGTGGGGACCCCGGTGTTCCGAATCCCCGCAAACACGCGCTGCTGCCCTGGCAACGCCCACGCGCTGTACTCTTCCAGCGTAAGACAATGGGCCGCTGATTCGAATAACTGTACGGCATTGGCGCCGCAGCCAATCTGAAAGGCGAGATAGTCTGTTGTCATGTCCGCAAGCAGGTCGAGCATCGTCCGTGTCCAGACTGGATATTCCCGCATCAGTGCGCGCGTATTGGGCAAGTCAAAGGGCGGACTTCCATTTTCCGCCAGGAAGGCGAACAACGTAAATGGCGCGCCGGCAAAACCAAGCAACGGCAACCCGGCATCTGTGACCGGGCCGCGCAATAATTCGTACAGGCGCGCGAGGAAAGGAAGACCATCCGCCATATCGAAACGATGAAGCCGCTCAAAATCTTGCGTATTGGTAAGCGGCGTTTCGGGTTGTGGCCCAGGTCGAAATACAAAAGGCGCGCCCATACCGCTCAACGGGGTGAGAATGTCCTGAAAAATGATGACGGCGTCCACCCCCCATCGTACAGGCAACAACGAAATGTGGGCGGCCGCATCCGGATCGCGAAACAGCTCCTCGAGGGGCCGGGGATCGCTCTCGCGAAAATCGCGGTACATGGGATCACAACGCCCCGCCTGGCGCATCAGCCAGACTGGCGGGCGAGGCGTTTTTTCGGCTCGTGCGGCGCACAGAAACAGGGATTTGTTGGTTGATTTCATCAAACTTATTTTATAAAGACAGTTGTGACGGGTGGCCGCCAGGCATCAAGACTCGATGTCAAGCGCATCCGCAAATGTGTCGTCATCATCTGCGTCCACAACATCCGCGTCATCCAACAGCGCGCCATCATCGTCGCCGCTGTCGTCTTCCGTGGGAACAACAACCGGAGCGTCCGGTTCTTCCTCAATCTCGTCTTCTTCTTCGTCGTCGTCAACATCATCTGACTCAATGAAAGCGCTGTCTATTTCCACGATATCCAGTGCGGGCGGCGGCGTCGGCGCAGCGGCAGCCTTGCGCTTCTTGGTGCGCTTCAACTCCGGCTTATCGTCTAGCTCGTCGGCACTGGAGCCTACAGGGATCAACGTTCCTCCCTTGCACACGTCCGTGGGACACTTGAACTCCATCTTTTCAGCGCCCCATTCCACAAAACGACGACCACAAAGCGGACAATAATACTTAACAGCCACAGATTTACCCTTTCGTTTTCCCGGCTGAGATGATTGATTCATTCCATGTTGCATTAACGGCGCCGAATTATAACAAAAAAGAAACTCTCATACACTTTTTCAAAAACACATCTCTCTACACGGTTGCAGCAAACTGATAAACGATGCGCATTGCGCTCTGTGGGACAGCTGCTCATGAGACGTTGCCTCATCCGTAAGCGACGAAAATAGCGCGTAAGGACGAATAATCATTCGCTCCTACCAAGCGTGGTGCTGGGCAATTTTCAGGGCAGCCGTTCGCCCAATAATAAAAAATAAAACAGATATTCGTTATGGCCCTTATTGCCGCCGTCACCAATTTCCATAGCATTGTCCGCTTTGTACGATAAGAACGCTGGAAAAGAAATGTGCCAAGACAGCGGCTTTCGTCACTGTACGGGCCCTATCAGCAAAAGAGGATGAACGCGGAACCCGTGTTTCATCTGCCGCCCGCGCCGCGGCCAGCGCCACGACCGCGACCGCCACGACCGCCCCTGTCCCCCTCTTCAACTTGTGAGTCCCAGTATTCCTTGATGTCGTCATTCCACTGGATAATGGCGCCGAAAGGCGGCAGACTGTACAAACTCCCAATAACGGTAATTACACATAGCAGCACAGCCAATGCCAGTTCCCGCTTCAGGTTGAGAGCATGACGCGTCTTATCTTTTAAGTAGCCCCAGAAAATCGTCCAGTTATAATACAAATGAAATCCCGTTGCCATCAAAACAAGGAGCGGCAACGTAATATGGACAGTGCTCCAACCGTCCTTGCTTATCCCCAGTATTTTCCAGTCTATCAGCCTCGCAATACCGCATCTCGGGGCCAGGTAAAGAACCACGCCCGATAGGGTCAGCAAGATGAAAGAACAAAACAACAACAAGCTAAAGAATCCGCGAAAATTAAAGCGACTTCGTTTTTGCTCAGTGGTTGTTCCGGAACATTCATTGGCTTCACTCATTGGCAGCAGTTCTCCTGTCTCTGTCTTGTTGCGATACTCGTGTATTGGCAAAATAGCGTAGCCTCTTGTAGCATACCTCCCGCGCTTTCTTCAAGGGTTGTACATAATACGGTGGATTGGCAAGGGCGTTTTTCCCGAGATTTTCGAGACACTCCTGGTGAGATATTGTGTAGCGGCCACCCGTGCCGCCTTTGTCGCTCACACATATTTCCGGTATACTCTCAATACGCGATGGCGTCAGGCAACAACGCGCGAGGCAGTCATTGGCATAAAACGGAGAACGCGCAACAGACGCACAACAAGCGGTAATTTGCTCTTGGCCATGGGGGCGTAACTGCCGCCGGTTTGAGGAACTTGTTTATGAATACAACAGGAATATTTTCACCGAAGACGCGGACTTCAGCAATACCTGCAACCCGGCGCGACTTTCTTAAATCACTCTCGGCGTTGGCCGCCGCCGGCGTATTGCCCTTGCGCAGCGGCGCTGACAGTGCAGCGCAAAAACCGCCGAATATCGTGATCATCTACGCGGACGACATGGGCTATGGCGACCTGGCCATTCAGAATCCAGAGTCGAAGATACCCACGCCGCACCTGGACGGACTGGCGAGAGACGGCATGCGCTTTACAGATGCGCACAGTTCCTCGGGTATATGCACGCCCAGTCGCTATTCGCTGTTGACCGGCAGATATCATTGGCGCAAGTTTCACGGCATTGTGAACAGTTTTGATGGGTCGGTCTTCGATCTCAACGAAACAACGTTGCCCGGGATGCTGCAACAGGCGGGATATCACACCGCCTGTATCGGCAAGTGGCATCTTGGCTGGGATTGGGACGCCATACGCGTCGGGGAACGGCGCGACGAAAAAGACGGCGCGTCCCCGGAATCATTTGACTGGTCGCAACCCATACCCGACGGGCCGCTGGCGCATGGCTTCGATTACTATTTTGGCGACGATGTCCCCAACTTCCCGCCGTACGCCTGGATGGAGAATGATCGCCTGATAACGACGCCCACCGAGATGTACGCCCCTGATCCCGTGCCGGAAGAGGGCCAGCACGAGGGACGCCCAGGCCCCATGACGAAAGACTGGCGGTTGGATGCGGTGATGCCCCGTCTGACGGAAAGAACGGTCGCGTGGCTCGCCGAACAGAAGGACGCACAACAACCGTTCTTCCTGTACTTCTCATGGACATCGCCCCACACGCCCATCGTACCCGCGCCGGAATTTCAAGGCAAGACGGAAGCGGGCCCCTATGGCGATTTTGTTTATCAAAGCGACGCGTCGGCGGGCGAGATTTTACGCGCCCTCGATGAGAACGGGTTGCGCGACAACACACTGGTTATTTTCACCAGCGACAACGGCCCCGAACACTACGCGTACGACCGCGCGCGGAACACCGGACACCGAAGCATGGGGCCGTTACGCGGACTGAAGCGCGACATTTACGAGGGCGGCCATCGCGTACCAACAATTATGCGCTGGCCGGGTGTAATCGAGCCGGGGAGCGTTTGCGACGCGCTCGTTGGACAGGTGGATATTCTGGCTACTGTTGCCGCCATTGTCGGGATTGAACCGCCCGATGGAACAGCGGAAGACTCATGTAATCTTCTGCCGCTGCTGCAAGGCCAGATACCGCAATCGCCCATACGAGACATCCATATTCACAATACCTTCTCCAACCGCTACGCCATCCGTCAGGGCGACTGGGTGTTTATTAACGCCCGAAGCGGCGCGCACTCGAAGGTTCCGGATTGGTTTAACGAAGAAAACGGCTACGAACCCAATCCCCACGAAAAGGCCCTTTATTGCTTGCGCGAGGATATGAGCCAGCGCAAGAATCTCATAACCGAATATCCCGACAAGGCAACGGCACTTGAAACGTTGTTAAAACAATACCTGTCCCAGGCATCGAGGAACGACTGACTTGATGCGGATGGCGGATAACAATTGAGACTTTTTGCTCCGGTGTTGAAAACCCTACGCGCCCGACCTGAGCGTTAAGAACGAGCCGAGTAAATGCACGAGCACAACAAGACACACGCAAACACCAGGGCGCATTCTGGATCGCCCTTGGGCGCAAGGCGCGCAATCCTTTTTAACGGCATACTGTGCTGCCTTAGCATATTTGCCGTCCTTATCGCTGGCGAAGCGTTCGTGCGCCTGGCCATGCCGCGCGACGACATCGCCGAATGGTATCTGCCCCATCCCAGGTATCACCATCTGCTTAAGCCCAATTTTCATCAACGCTATGTGTACCGTCCCTTTGGCGCGTACATGGATGTGCAGACCAATGCATCAGGATTTCGCGATACGCCACGAGAGCGCGCCCCTGATGACGCCGCGCTTGTTCTGTTTCTGGGCGACTCATTCGTGTTCGGCTACGGCCTGGACGTTGAGCAGCGTATGGACACGGCATTGCGGCGCATGGCGCGGGAACGCGAGATTTCGCTGGATACCATCAATTGGGGCGTACCCGGTTGGGGCACAAGCCATCAGGCGTTGTATGCCGCCGACCATCTGAAAACTGTACAGCCGGATGCGCTCGTTTTGCTGTTCTGCAATAATGACCCGGCTAACGATCGCGGCGTGGGGTTGCCGACCCTGCCTGACATGGACAGTTCGCTCTATCCGCTGAAAACCCTGCTGCGGCGCCGTCTGCATTTGTACAGGATGCTGCTCGAAGTGCGCGCCTTTCTTCGCGCCGGACGCCAGGAAAACAGGGAAAGCTCAGGTGATGTCCGGCCCGACGGATCGCCCTGCGACATTATGCCCGAGGACTGGCGGCGTACAAAGGGCTTTATATTCGATATTCACCAGGCACTGAATGCGGCGAATCCCGGGACGCAGATGTTGTTGATGGCTGCAAGCCCCGATGACGCGCCGGTCCGCGAATCGCTCACCGCTATTGCGTCCGAAAAGCCGGGCCTGCACTACCTGGACATAGCCCCTGGCATTGCGCATCTCTCACAAGACGAACGACAGATGCCTTGGGACGCGCACTGGAGTCCCGCAGTGCATCATGCTGCCGCCGCGGCTGTTCTCGACTGGATTGCTGCCAACCTGGCGGCAGACAGGCACAAGCACACTGTTGAGCCGCGAGACGGACTTGTCTCTGTTTCAGCAAAATTTCATCGTTTATGGTGGAGCCTGAAAGCCTCATGAATACCTGCCCCTGCTTTCATGGCTCGAAAACAATGCGTTCGCGCATTGCGGCGCGCGCGTTCCCCGAAAAAGACCGTTATCTGTTCCCGATAATGTGATACAAATAAGGAGTTCTACATTGGATATTATTCACGAATATTTTCAAGGCGACAGGCTTGCGGCGGCTATGAACATGAAGATCGAAGAACTCGCCGCGGGCCATGCCGTAGTAACTATGCCGGTTGCAGATATGCTCATGAACGGTTTGGACGCTGTTCACGGCGGCGCACTGTTTTCGCTGGCCGACTTCTGCTTTGCCGTGGCCAGTAACTCACATGGCCGCGTGGCGGTTGCCGTGAACGCCTCCATCTCGTTTTTCAGGCCGGCGCTGAGCGGCGTGTTAACCGCCACCGCACGGGAAACCCATCTGGGCGCGCGCATCGCGGGATACGTTGTGGACATAACGGACGAATCAGGCGCATTGGTTGCAACCATGCAAGGCGTGGTATACCGCAAAC
This sequence comes from Candidatus Hydrogenedentota bacterium, assembly GCA_007124105.1. Taxonomy (GTDB): domain Bacteria; phylum Hydrogenedentota; class Hydrogenedentia; order Hydrogenedentales; family CAITNO01; genus SLFT01. The sequence continues at coordinate 13,966 of SLFT01000226.1, forward strand.
GCGACACCATCGAATCTATTGTGGAAGCGCGCCGCGCCAACTGAAAACCTTCGTTGGACTAAACAGGTGGCGCCGCCCCGATGGACGGTATTGACCGTATTGACGGGGATAAACAAGACTGACGGATGCCGCAGCTACATTGACGCGCATCTCTTGATTTCCGCGGCGTTTAGTCCAACGACACGCATGACGGAAAAAGAATGTTTTTGCGTCGGGAATATTTTTTACTGTATACTGTTGTCTTGTTGTATAGAGTAGCGTTCCTGCCAGGATGCTTAATACAACAACAGTAAGAAGGAGAGTTCCCATGAGCAACGCCAAGGAATTAACGAACGATACGTTTGCAGATGGTACGAAGTCCGGGGTTTCCCTAGTGGATTTTTGGGCGGAGTGGTGTGGTCCTTGCCGGATGATGACGCCTATTCTTGACGATTTGGCGGAAGAGTTTGAAGGACGCGCCGCCGTGTACAAAGTAAACGTGGACAACGCACAGGATGTGGCAGCGGAGAAGGGTGTGCAAAGCATTCCAACGCTGCTGGTACTGAAAGACGGCAAAGAGGTAAAACGTTTTGTGGGCGTGACCCAGAAACCCGATTTGACTACCGCGCTCGAGGCGGCGCTGGACTGACATGACCACGCGCCCCTCGACGGGCGCTTATCCGATATATATCCCCCCAGGCGTCCGTGACAATATACACAGTCCGGACGCCTGTTTTATATTTATGATGAAGATGGCGGAATATGCGCCGCAAAAAGAGAGCGCTCTCCGTCATATAACCAGTCCCTGTAAGATAGAAAGGAAATAACAATGAGTGGAAAAGTAGTGGCTGTAGCCGGAGCAACCGGCGTTGTTGGGCGGCAGATGCTGGAAATGTTGGAGGCGCGTAATTTCCCCGTGGCGCGCCTTAAACCGCTTGCTTCGGAACGTTCAAGAGGGAAGCAGGTAACTTTCAAGGGCGAGCAAATTGATGTGGAAGTGCTTTCAGACGATTCTTTTGAAGGCGTGGACATAGCGCTGTTCAGCGCGGGCGGCGGCACAAGCAAACGATTTGCGCCTTCCGCCGCGAAAGCGGGCGCCGTGGTGGTGGACAACTCCAGCGCCTGGCGCATGGACCCGGAGGTGCCGTTGGTGGTGCCTGAAGTGAATCCCGACGCCATTGCGACACATAAAGGCATTATCGCAAACCCGAACTGCTCAACCATTCAGATGATGGTCGTGCTCAAACCGATCCATGACGCGGCGCGCATCAAGCGCGTGGTAGTGTCCACCTATCAGGCGGTTTCAGGCGCGGGTATCGCCGCCATTAGCGAATTGCAGGAACAGACGCGGGCGTTGCTGGAGAATAAGGAGTATCCGCCCAGCGTTTTTCCGCACCAGATCGCATTCAATATTATTCCACAGATTCCGCAAAGCGACGCCTTCGTCGAGAACGGGTACACCACGGAAGAAATGAAGATGGTCAATGAAACCAAAAAGATACTGGGCGACGACAGCATCGCCGTTACCGCCACCACCACGCGTGTGCCTGTTATCACCGGGCACAGCGAATCAGTGAACATTGAAACGGAGCGAAAACTTACCGCCGACGAGGCCCGTGCATTGCTGGCGAAGGCGCCGGGCGTGGTGGTCGAAGACGATCCAGCCGCACAGAAGTATCCGCTGGCCGTCACAGCCGCAGGTAAGTGTGAAACCTTTGTAGGCCGTATTCGGGAGGACATTTCCCATCCCTCCGCGCTCGATATGTGGATTGTCTCGGACAACCTGCTAAAGGGCGCGGCCTTGAACGCCGTGCAAATTGCTGAAAAGCTGCTGTAAGCGGTCAACCACAAAACCACCCAAGAAAAACGTAACGCCCGACCAAAGTTCGGGCGTTACTGCTTATTATCGTTTTATATGGCGGAGAGGGAGGGATTCGAACCCTCGGTACAGTTTCCCGCACAACGCCTTAGCAGGGCGCCACCTTCAGCCACTCGGTCACCTCTCCGTGGCTGTCCATAGTGTACCATGAGCGCCGCCGCAACGTCAATCTCGGGTTGCGCCGCGATTTGTCCTGGCCGCCTCGATCACATACAATGACAGCGCTGTAACGCTGTTAAGTAAGCGGTTCAAGGAGCGAAAACCTTTTCAATGTCTTTGCTGGTCTTAATTGGTATCTCGGTCGGCCTGGCCATGGACGCATTGGCTGTTGCCATTGGCGTAAGCATCAGTCTGCGCGGCGCCACGCCGCGGCAGGTGATGCGCCTCTCTTTTCATTTTGGCCTGTTCCAGGGAATCATGCCGATAGCGGGTTGGATTTCAGGCCATTACGCCGCGCCGCTTGTGACATATACGAGCCACTATATAGCGTTCGGCCTGTTGGCTTTCATTGGCGCGCGCGCCGTCGTACACGCCTTGCGCAAAACAGGCGGCGCCCCTGAAATAATCCGGGACCCGACGCGAGGGCTCAGCCTCCTGTTTCTGTCTTTGGCTACCAGCATGGACGCGTTTGTCGTGGGCGTCGCCTTCGCCATAATGCATGTGCGCGTCTGGTACCCCGCCATAATCATCGGCGTCGTAACCTGTGCGCTTTCCGTTGCGGGCATGATATTTGGCAACCGCATTGGGCGCAGGTTCGGCACTGGCATGGAAGTTATTGGCGGACTGATTCTGATTCTGATTGGCGTAAAGGCATTGGTGGATGGCCTATAGCCGTAACCCCATAATTTGACCGTAGCGACCAAGGGCTATATAATCTGTAACAAGAGAGCATAAGGCGTTGTAACCGTCACCGCGTCAAGCAATGGAAAAGATGCCCTGTCCAACCGTTGTATAGGTCGTAGGGTCTAACCAGGTACATCGCCTTCTTTACGGTTCCTGATGGCCGTTTCCTTTTACTTTTCTGTTTCTTTTCAACCAACATATTTCGAGGTATCAGATGATTAACATAGGTATTGTTGGCGCCACGGGATACGGCGGACGCGAGTTGTTGCGGCTGCTCAGCGGACACCCCGAGGCGCGACTGGTTGCAGCCGCTTCCACCAGTGTGGCAGGTGAACCCTTGTCGCGGGAATTGCCGGCGTTTGGCAAGATATACGACTTGAATTTCGAGTTGTTTGACGCGGACGCGTTGTCGCGCACCTGCGATGTAGTGTTTGTGGGCGTTCCCGGCAAAGCCAGCATGGCGCCTGTTGCGGCGCTTCGCGAGGCCGGTGTGCGCGTGATAGACATCGGTTCGGATTTTCGGCTGAAAGACACCACCGCATTTGAACAGTATTACAAGGCTGAACACACAGCGGCGCATTTGTTGGATGAGGCCGTGTATGGGCTTGTACCGTGGTATCGCAATGCGCTGGCCGAGGCGCAACTTGTGGCCGTGCCCGGCTGTTACCCCATCAGCGCGTTGCTGCCATTGCGTCCACTTGTGGAGGCGCCCATCGCGTCGCTTCCCGTGGTGATTGACAGCATATCGGGTATCAGCGGCGCCGGCAAGACGCCCTCCGAGGCTTTTCATTTTCCTGAGATAAACGAGAACCTCAAGGCCTATAAACTGGGGGCGCATCAACACATACCCGAAATAGAGCAGGAACTGCTCCACAAAATGACTGTGCAGTTCACGCCTCATGTAGCGCCCTTGACGCGCGGCATTCTGACCACTATCACGTTGCGGCCCGAAAAAAACTTTGACCCGGCCGCGTATTATGAGTGCTACGCGGAGGAGCCATTCGTGCGTGTGTTGGGCGCGAACGCGTTGCCCGAGGTGCGGTATGTGCGCGGCGCGAACTTCTGCGATTTCGGCTGGGTAATGGACGCGCGCACCGGCAACCTGATCATCGTCAGCGCCATTGACAACCTGATGGGCGGCACCGCCGGCATGGCCGTTCAGTGTATGAACATTATGTTCAACCTGGACGAAACAACCGGACTGCGCTGGGGAGGTATGGCGCCATGACTGTCATTGAAAAAGGCGTGTGCGCGCCGACAGGATTTCGGGCGGCAGCGGCGGCGGCGGGTATCAAGAGGCTCGGCACAACCCGGTTGGATTGCGCCTTGATTGTGAGCGATGCGCCTGCAGCCGTGGCGGGTGTGTTTACCACCAACGTGGTACATGCGGCACCCGTACGCTACTGTCGCGAGGTGTGCGCAGGCGGCGTTGCGCGGGCGGTGGTGGTAAACAGCGGCAATGCCAATGCCTGCACGGGCGAACAGGGCTATGCCGACACGTTGGCGACGGCGACGCTTGTGGGAAAACTGCTCGATATCCCGGTAGACCAGGTATGCGTCAGCAGCACCGGCGTTATTGGCGTACCCATGCCCATGGACCGCCTCACGCACGGCATTGAACAATGCGCTACAGCGCTTTCTGATTGCAACGGTACAGACGCGGCGCGCGCGATCATGACCACAGATACGATTCCCAAGGAGTGCTCCATCGCGATTCCATTGGAGGCGGGCTGTGTGCGCGTTGGCGCTATCGCCAAGGGCGCAGGCATGATTGCGCCGCACATGGCCACCATGCTGTCCTTCATCACAACCGACGCTGCCGTGGCCGCCCCAGACTTGCAGCGCCTGCTTCAGGACGCTGTGTCGAAATCATTCAACTGTATCTGTGTGGACAACGACATGAGCACCAACGATACGGTGCTGTGCCTGGCCAACGGCCTGTCCGGGGTCTCGCTGAAACCCGGTACGCCCGATTATGAGCGTTTTGCCGCCGCGGTAACCGAGATTTGTGTATCGCTGGCTCAGGCATTGGTGAGAGACGGCGAAGGCGCCACCAAGTTCATCGAAATAACCGTGGCCGGCGCCGCCAATGACGAAGATGCGCGGCGGATCGCCTCGGCTATCGCCAAATCACAATTGTGCAAGACAGCCTTCTACGGACAGGATGCCAACTGGGGACGCATCGCCGCCGCCGCAGGCTATTCCGGTGCCGCCTTTGATCCCACCGGATTGAACCTTCACATCCAGGGCGTACATGTTCTAGCGGCGGGACAACCCACCTCGTACACCGAAGCGGAAGTGCAAGCGTTGATGAAAGAGCCCGATATAAAGGTTTTGCTTTCCCTGCGCGAGGGCACAGCTGCCGCAACTTTCTGGACTTCCGATTTAAGCTTGGATTACGTCAAAATTAACGCGGATTACCGCACCTGATACAACCCGGGCCCTCGATACGCGCAACAATTGCCTTAACCCGGATATTTCACCAGGTTTCGTCGTGAGCCCGCGACCCTACGCTATCTCGACCCTACGCTATCTCTTGCGTTTCCCCCCCGCGATCGGTAATCATATACACGTAAGAGATGCGTGGTTATTTGAACACAAATGGCGCGGTATACCACGCATCCACAGGAACGTCCCGATTGCAGATATGCTCAGTGTGGATTGTTGCGCGCCATGGCATTTATAGAAAGAAACGCCATGCAAGAGTTCATAGAAAAGGCGGAAGTGCTGATTGAAGCGCTTCCCTACATTCGCCAGTTTTTTGGAAAGACCGTTGTGATCAAGTACGGCGGCGCGGCCATGCTCGACGCAGAGTTGCGCGCCTGTACCGCGCAGGATATTGTGCTCATGCGCTATGTGGGCATGAATCCAATTGTGGTGCATGGCGGCGGCCCAGCAATAAACGCCATGCTCAAGCGACTGCAAATCAAGTCGCAGTTCACCAGCCAGGGTTTGCGTGTTACGGACAGCGACACCATGGAAATAGTGGAAATGATGCTTGCTGGTTCGGTAAACAAGGACATTGTGAACCTGTTGAACCACGCCGGCGGCGAGGCGGTGGGCCTGTGCGGCAAGGACGGGCGTTTGTTATACGCCCGTAAGGTTACGACAGATACCGACGAGGATGTGGGCCAGGTTGGCGAAATTACCAATGTCAACACGAAAGTGCTTAAGGCGTTATATGAGAACGGCATGATCCCGGTTATCGCGCCCATCGCCACGGATGAACAGGGCAATTCCTGGAATGTGAACGCGGATACGGCGGCGGGCGATGTGGCTGCGGCGGTGGAAGCGGAGAAACTGGTGTTTCTTACCGACACGCCGGGATTGTTGCGCAATGTGGACGACCCGGAATCGCTGATACACCGCGTCCATTCGCGCAGCGTTGAAGAATTGAAAAAACAGGGCGTCATTGCCGGCGGCATGGCCCCGAAGATTGACGCCTGCCTGAAAGCGCTGGACTTTGGCGTACGCCGCACCCATATCATTGATGGGCGCGTTCCACACAGCCTGTTGCTCGAAATATTCACGGACAAGGGTCTGGGTTCGCTGGTCAGTCACGACCTGCTCGACGGCATGGAAGGATAATAAAAACATGCAGAGCGCATCTGATTATTTTCTTGTAGACATCATTTTCAAGGGCGGCATCCTCATGTGGCCCATCATGATGTGTTCGGTGGTGGGCCTTGCCATTACGGTTGAACGCTTTTTTGCGTTGCGGCGGGCCGACATAGACACGCGCGAGTTCATGGACATCATGCGCCAGGTGCTGCGTCAGAACCGGATTCGCGAGGCCATCGAGATCTGCGATGAGACCGAGGCGCCCGTGGCGCGCATTATGAAGGCGGGCATTCTCAAGCATGATCGCAGTAAAGACGATATCCGTGAGGCTATTGAAGACGCGGGCCGATTCGAAATCCCCCGGCTCGAGCGTTATCTCTCCGCCCTGGCAACCTGCGCAAACATTGCGCCCCTGCTCGGATTGCTGGGCACAGTGTCAGGTATGATTAAAGCCTTCGCGCAAATTCAAAACCTGCGCGGCCAGGTGAACCCAAGCGACTTGGCCGAAGGCATCAGCAACGCGTTGGTGACCACCGCCGCCGGGCTGACTGTAGCCATTCCCATGCTGGTGGTATACAACTATTTCGTGACGCGCGTGGACAACATGATAATCGAAATGGAGCTGAGCTCCTCGGAATTGATCGAACTGCTTACACGCCATCACGGCGAACGCGAGATATGAGCCCATGAAATTTCCACGGAACAATACGCGGAAAATACGCGCCTCCGTCGAGTTGACGCCGCTGATAGACGTGGTGTTTCAGCTGCTCATCTTCTTCATGCTCTCGTCCACGTTTATTGTACAGACCTCCGTGCCCATCGAATTGCCGGAAGCAGACGGCGCGGGGCAACTCGAACGCAAGGAATTAACCATCACACTGGTGTATGGAACCGGCGGTCCGGGCGATGGCGGCGAAGTTTATGTTAACGATGTGTCCATTACGAACTGGACGCAACTGACGCGGCTGCTGGTGGACCTGCGCGAACGCGAGCCGGAGGCATTGGTGCTTATCCGGCCGGACGCGCGCGTGCCCACAGAACGACTGGTTAAGGTGCTGGGATTCGCCAACAGCGTCGGCATCAAAAATTACGGCATCGCAGCTACCGCGCCAACGGAAGAGGAATAATGATGGTTGCGCCGGCGCAAGAGAACACGGCGCCGCGGACGCGACCGGACAACCTCGACGAGCGGCGCGTTCGGCGTCTGGCGCGCATGCGACGTGAAAAACGCCGATTCCAGGCAGCGCTTGGCCTTGCGCTGGTGTTTCACCTGTCCATGATCACCATCTTCGAGATTGTGATCCCCTTTCCTCGAAATGACCCCGAATATTACAACGTAAGCATCGTGTCCAGTCCCGCGTCGTCGCCAGAACCCACGAGCAACGGTAGAACAGGGGATACACTCGCATTAAGCGGGGCGCTGCGTTTCGCTGACGGCGTACCCACAGTGGAACTGCCTGTTATCGAATTTGCGGAATTGGACAGGCTGCGCGTACGATACGACGCCTCGGAGCCGCTGCCGGACCTTGACGACTTTTTCGAGCCCGCCAGACCCGCGGACAGCTGGGCGCGATTCGGCGGTGAACTACACCGACTGGGCCGCTCTCTGCGCGACTTCGCGTTGCCCGGCGAACGGGGCGCGACAGTTCCCGCCGCAGGCGCGCAGGCGCAGTCGCTGACACACCGACCCGCTGAGGGTTTTGAAGCGTATATTGAATGGAATACATCGCCCCACGACAGAGAACTTCTCTTCGCGCCGCCCATCAGAGCTTTGTGGGAGATACGACCCACCGACTTGCGAAGACCCCTTGAAATCGTTTTCAAAGTTGCCCCCTCGGGGCGCGTGGTAAACGTATGGAGTCCCATGATAGATGAAGGCGGGTTAATAGACGATGTACAAATCACCGTTCTACAATATCGCTTTGCGCCGTTAGCTGACTATGGCGACACTGCGTCGCCGACTGCTTCTTCCCAGGAACAGTCCGGTGTATTGTTTATCCGGGCGTCGGAGAACGCGCCATGATACAAATCGGGTTGACAACGGCCATGTTCATATACGGGGCGGCCATTGTTGTCCTGGCCGTATTCCTCTACTTTGTAAGCGAATTGCGGGCCGCGCGCGTGTATCACACGTTGGAACGCCAATTTCTATGGCGCTGCGCCTTCTGTAGCTTCCTGTACCTTGATGAAGGCGCCGCCCACATATCGCAATGCCCGCGCTGTGAAAGTTATAATACAGGCGTGGACGCGCAGGATAAAGCCGTAAGCGCCGCGAAACAGCGATTTCAACAAACGCCCGATGAAACACATCAACCCGACGAAGAAATGCCGCGCCGCAATCCTTCCCGGCGTAAACGTCCACAGAGCCGTCGCCGTGGACCAAGGCGACGCAGATAGGGCCGCACACACTCAGGTACAAGCGCATCCGCCTCAAAAACAACAAATCTTTGTAACCATTTCTTAAATGAACTACAATATACAGCAACGCTACATTCGTAAATGTCTTGGAGCAGAACCATGAGAATACTTGTCGCAGGCGGCGCGGGCTATATCGGCTCCGTGCTGACGCCCTTACTGCAGGAACACGGCTACCAGGTGGACGTGGTGGACTTGCTGTGGTTTGGCAACCACCTGCCCGACTCCATACCCATACAAAAGCGCGATTTATTTACGCTGGACGCGCCGGATTTTGAAAAGTACAATCAGGTGATCTTTCTGGCCGGATTGAGCAATGATCCCATGGCCGAATATGATCCTGCCATGAACTTCGTTCAAAACGGGGCGCTGCCCCCCTACTTGGCTTTTCGTGCGCGTCAAGCGGGGGTACAACGATTTATTTACGCCTCCTCGTGCTCCATTTACGGATATACGGAAAACGAACTGTATAACGAGGATGCGCCCCTGTCCTGCGCCTACCCCTACGGCATATCCAAGCTGGTTGGCGAACGCGGCGTATTACAACAGCAGGAGTCGGGCTTCTCAACCATCGCGTTGCGCCAGGGAACGGTAAACGGGCACAGCCCGCGCATGCGCTTTGACCTGATTGTCAACACCATGTATAAGGCCGCCATGACCGAGGGCCGCATCATTGTAAACAACCCGGCGATATGGCGGCCCCTGGTGGATGTGCGAGACACAGCCGGCGCCTTCTTGCGGGCGGTGCAGGCTGACAACGACGTGAGCGGCGTGTTCAACATCGCCTATGACAATTTTACCGTGGGACAGGTCGCGGACCTGGTGAAAGACGCCGTTGAAACACACACGGGCAAGAAAGTGCTGGTCGAAGTACGCAACCAGGCGGACTGTCGCAACTACAAAGTAGACTGCTCGCGCGCTCGAAATCGTCTTGGATTCCAACCGCAATATGACGTGCGGGCCATGGTGGCCAATCTGTATGCGCATCATGCATCCTACGGCGACCTGACGTACGAAAAGTTTTACAATATACTGGTCTTCAAACAGCTTTTGGAGCGGCAGAGCAATGCGTCAACAAAGGCCCCCTGCGCGGGCTGACTGCGCTAATATTTGCAGGGAACCATCCTGTCAAACAATGCTGTTTCCTGTTCTCACATAACACGTGTATAAAGGAACCGCTTATGAGAAGACGCGGATTTACATTGATTGAGCTGTTGGTTGTCATTGCCATTATTGGCATTCTGGCGGCCATCTTGTTGCCGGCCCTGGCGCGCGCGCGGGAAGCGGCGCGCCGCGCAAGCTGTCAGAACAACCTCAGGCAATGGGGGCTGATATTCAAGATGTACGCAGGCGAATCCCCCGGGGATAAGTATCCTCCTGTAAGCATGGCCAACTTCGAGACCCGGGCATGTACCGAGCCAGACATGCCGTTGACCGGTCATAGCGGCATACTGTCGGCGGGCATGTCGCTGTCCGCTGTTTATCCCGAATATCTCACCGACGCGCAAATACTCATTTGCCCCTCTGACGCACAATTCAGGCCAGATAGTGTAAACAACCCGATCACCGGTCAGCCCGACATCCACCTGCCTTGTCGCGAACCGGACCGCGGCATGCATCTCACCGACGCCAGCTATCTGTATCTGGGCTGGGTTTTTGATAAGGCAAACAGCGATGACGACCAGTTCAATATGAGCGGCATGGGAGCGCTAATCCCCGGGTTGGATGATATGGACGGCACGGCCCCCAAACAGGTCGTAGACGGCATCCTGTACATTTTCCTGCCTTTCTTAACAGAACGCGACGCAACTCTGGCAGATGAGAACATGGAGGTTGACGCGGGCCTTGGCAACGGAAACAGCACTACGGTACACCGGCTGCGCGAGGGCGTGGAACGCTTTATGATTACCGACATCAACAATCCCGGCGCAAGCGCCATGGCGCAAAGCACTATCTGGATCATGGGCGATATGATCGGTATTGACGCCACCTTCTTCAACCATATCCCCGGTGGCTCCAACATACTGTACATGGACGGACATGTGGCCTTCGACCGTTACCAGGAATTTGGGCCCGCCCCCGTGAACAGCGGCGTGGGTTATTGTGTGCAGGCGCTACAAGGCGCCAAAGAGCTCATTCTGCAATAAACCCTGAGATTAACGTAACAATATGCGGCAGAGCGTGTATCCTGATAGTATGATAGTTGTCGCGCATTACAACGGCATGGTATCATGACATGTAGTGGTCGTATACAATGAGAGAAACAGGAGTAACTTCCCAATGAAGCATATTAGAAGCGTATCGGTGTCACCATGCAAAGCCTATGGCATCGGTATTGGACACTATCTGTTGGTCGCAGGCCAGATTCTGGGCATACTGGCCATGATGCTTGTGGAAAAACCTGAAGTCCCGGATGTGCCGGACGACGACAATGGCAACGGCGATACGTGAGCCTGACCAGTGCGTATTGCGATACAAACAGAAACTTTTACGTAGTTTAAGATATACTAGTATAAAGTGTGTTTGTGCGCCCTTTCTAATGGATGCCGCTAGCGGGCATCCCGGGAATCAGAGACCGCGCCCGAGACACCCGATAAATTCGCAGGCGTCTTTACCGAATCAAGGGTAATGAGGCGCGCAAAAAAACGTTTGTTCTGAAAGCGTATGCTAGACCGGCTTTGTGGGCAGCGCCCGTGCTCGATTCGGGGCAACGCGCTTACAACGACGGTTGTTCGCCAGGCAAACTGAAGCAGCTATGCTGATGGAGAAATTGCTAATGAAACATGTACGACAACTCAGCGCGGCGCCCGCCCGCGCCCAGGGCGAAGGGCTCTGCACCAATATCACAGGCGATTTACAAGCACGATATTGCTTTGTGCTGGCCTTTTTCTCGCAGGTATTTGTCCCGCTGATTCAACCGTTCATTCTGGTCAAGGCCAGCGACGCCATAGACGATAATCTTGATGGCGAAATTTAGTGGCTTTGCGCCGTAATAACCCAATGTCAAGGAGAAGGTATGAAAAGAATTCATCCTATAAGTAAAATGCCGGAACATGCGGCTTCCATAACGCCTGACGTAAAAATAACTTTCATCATAGATATTCTCCAGGCAAGCCTGCCCTTGTTTCGAAACAAGGATCCGCAAGGACCAATGCCGCCAGCCGAGCAGCCGGATGAACCAAACAACGACGCCTGACCTATTTTTTTTGGATTAGGGAAATGTGTATGGTATATACTATACGCAGTTGTAACGTCTGCAATCATGATGGAGAAAAAGCATGAAGCATATTCGTAAGATATCAGCGACGCGCGCGGACGCGTTTACAGATTTTATGAACGCCGTATGGCGGGCATGGTACGATTTTCGTTTTGGAAAGAAAAACGAGTACCGACTGTAATCTCGCTGGCATATAGACATGGCAACCGGCCCTCTCTCTCGGAGGGCCGGTTTGTGTGTCTGGCAGGTACGGCAGATCATTTATGAGCGCAAATCATTTGTAAGGCGCGGTAAAACGGTCCGGCAAAAGTTCAGAACATCGCCGTTGCTGCACCCTGAGGCTGCAAATCGCCTTGTCAGCAACCCCATCGAAAGCGATACAACAAATATCGAACAGCAATGGCACGGTGGGAAAGAGCGCTCTCCTTCCCAAGTGTTGCGTTATCACTTTCTCTGAAACGCCCGGGACGTTTCTAACCGGCACATCTCACCATGTTTCGTGGTGTGTCTGGTCTGCATGCCTGGACTGGCAGCATCGGACTTTTGCTCCGCTTTCATAACGCAGCAGGCGGCGGCGTCATCCGTGGGCGGGACCATATCAAGGCGCGGGTTTTCTGCAAGCAACCTATGAATGGGCTGGAAGGTCGCGAGAAGTCGCCTGTAGTCGGGATCGTCCGTGGAACGAAACACAGGCTCCCCACAGGTCTCCAGGCCGCCCGCCGCTTTTGCCAGAGGCGCGCGGAGGAAGGTGTTTTTCTCCGGCGCGGCAACGCGCAGATACCACTTACGGGGCGCCGTATCGGGGGCGACGCCCGCCGATTGATGACAGGACGCGCAACGACGCTGCACTACCTTGTCGAACAGGGTGTCAAAGTTGTCAGGTTTCATGCTGCGGCATCCCTGTCGGTCGCGGTGATTTGAATCACTTGTACCGTAATAGGGCACATTCAAATCAATCCATGCGAAAATGCGGCGCTTTTCCGCGTCGGAAAGTTCCACACGCTTGACGCCTGCGGCGTCGGGATGTCCTTCCATCACAAGGTCGGCAAGACGACTCGCGGGCGAACCCCAATAACGAGGTGTTACTTCGAGGATATTGCTCTCTGAACCGTTATAGGTGGAAATCCATCTTGTATAGGGGTTCTGAAACAATTCCTGGGGCGCGCCGCCAAGCGAGGCGTCTTCGGCGGGCGTGTTCATACGCGCCAGCGTCTCATAGGATACATTAAAGAAATCGGTAATGTCCCCTGACAAATCAACAGCGCCGTTGGGCATGTTTTCGTTGTGACATTTCACACAATGACGATCCAGCACCGGCTGGACAATGTGCGCGTAACTAAAGCCGACGCGACCCCATTCAGGAGGAGCGAGAACGCGCGGCTTTTTGCGAAACGCCTCGGGCATTGTATTGAGCACCGGTGCAGTGTTGCGGTCTTCATGGCAGCCCATGCAGCTTTGTGATTCCCCGGGCATGAAATGGGTGAAGCTGCGCATACGTTGCAGGGCGCGTCCATGTTCATCCAGCGCCATGAAATAGAGCG